>CAIXHZ010000090.1 GCA_903919375.1 uncultured Actinomycetes bacterium
GCCATGGAGGGCACCGGATTTTTGGGTCAGGCTGCTGAGAATGTTTATCACCTCGAGGCAGACGATATGTATTTAGTCGGAACTTCAGAAGTTCCATTGGCCGCGTATCACATGGATGAAGTGTTGGAGAATCTACCGATTCGTTATGCCGGATATTCATCCTGCTTCCGCCGCGAAGCTGGAACTTATGGCAAAGATACCCGCGGAATTATTCGCGTCCACCAATTCGATAAAGTCGAAATGTTCTCCTTCATCAAGCCCGAAGATGCCGAGGCCGAACACAAGCGCTTGCTCGAGTGGGAGAAAGATTTCTTGAAGGCGATGGAGATTCCCTTCCGTGTGATCGATGTGGCATCGGGCGACTTGGGTGCATCAGCAATTCGTAAATTCGATTGCGAAGCATGGATCCCTACCCAGAACGCGTATCGCGAAGTTACCTCAACCTCTAACTGCACAGAGTTCCAAGCCCGTCGTTTAAATATCCGCTACAAGGATGAGACCGGCACTAAGCCCGTCGCTACCTTAAACGGAACTTTGGTTGCGATCCCACGCATGATCGTTGCGATTCTTGAGAACCACCAGAACGCCGATGGCTCAGTTAATGTGCCAGCTGCGCTTCGCCCATTCTTAGGAGTCGACACATTTCTGCCAGCCTAGATCGCCCCACTGTTGATGGGCTCGTAATTCCTGGTCGTCGTCCGAAATTAATCGCGACCGATCTCGATGGCACCATCGTTGCATTTGCCGACGAGGATCATGCCGACACTATTTCCCAGCGCACCGTTGATGCATTTACTGCGGCGCACGAAGCAGGAATCGAAATTTTCTTTGTCACCGGTCGCCCACCACGCTGGATGAAGCAGATCTCCGATACTTTCCATTTTGGCAGCGCAATCTGTGGCAATGGCGCAATGCTCTATGACCTTCGCACCGAAAAGGTTTTGGAAGAGTGGCTCGTACCTGTTGAGACCCAATTTGAAATCACCAAGCGCCTGCGTGAAGTGATGCCGATGGTCTCCTTTGCGGTCGAAATCAATAACACCTTCCATCGCGAGAAGATCTATGTGCCACGCTGGGATGCGGGCCTCGACAATGTTGGTGTCGATGTCGCCGAAGATGCCATGACTGCGCCAGCGCTAAAGATTTTGGCTCGTTGTTCTAATGGCGAATTGTCATCTGATCAGATGCTCGCGATCGCAACGCCCGTTCTTGCTGGAGTCGCAACAGTTACCCACTCCAATCCGCATGATTCACTTCTGGAGATTGCAGCACTTGGCGTAAGTAAGGGTGAGACCCTTGCGATGATGGCTGGCCGTGCTGGAATCGCAGCCGATGATTGCGTGAGCTTTGGCGATAATCCCAATGACTTCTCAATGCTCGAATGGGCCGGTCGCTCATGGGCGATGGGCGATGGCCACGCCGATGGACCCAAGCACGCCAAGTTTGTCGCGCAGCCCCACAACCATGATGGCGTCGCCATCGTCATCGAGAAACTGCTCGAACTCCCCGCTTAACTTTCTAAACCAATAAGTTCCGAATAATTAAGAGGAGCAACTATGTCGAA
>CAIXHZ010000091.1 GCA_903919375.1 uncultured Actinomycetes bacterium
CACAACTCTCTGGCATGCATCCGCAAACTCTTCGCCAATATGACAAGTTAGGTCTGGTCTCGCCAGGACGCACATCTGGTCGTGGCCGCCGTTACTCACTTCGAGATATCGCCTCGCTTCGCAATATCCAACGCTTGGTTGGGGACGGTATTAATTTGGCCGGCATTAAGCGCATCATGGAGTTGGAATCCGCCGTTGCGTCGATGGCGATTGAAATGGCGAAGCTGCGCACTGAAGTTGATGCCCTGATCGAGGCGAACCCTCCCAAAGGACTTGTGCGACGCGAGAAACCCACCATCGTCGTATACAAAGAAGATAAGTAATTTAGATAGGGTTCTGACATGTCATCACGCGAAGAACTCAAAAAAGAAATCCTGACCAAAGCAGTCGTCCATGGAAAAGTTATTCTCTCTTCCGGCAAAGAGGCTGATTACTACGTTGATCTTCGTCGCGTAACACTTGATGCTGTAGCCGCCCCACTTGTTGGTGAAGTGATGCTCGAACTTACTAAAGATATGGATTACGAAGCCGTTGGCGGTCTCACCCTTGGTGCCGATCCTGTTGCTACAGCAATGATGCACACCGCGGCTAAACAAGGTCGCCAGCTTGATTCATTTGTAGTTCGCAAAGCCGAGAAGGCACACGGACTCCAACGTCGTATCGAAGGTCCTGATGTAAAAGGTCGTCGCGTACTTGCTGTCGAAGATACCTCGACCACTGGAGGCTCTGTTATGACCGCGGTCGAGGCTTTGAAAGAAGCTGGCGCAATTGTTGTTGGGGTTGCGGTCATTGTTGAGCGCGGAGCTGCGCCATTGATCGAGCAGAACGGCTTGGAATATCGAGCGGCCTATCAGCTCGCAGATCTCGGTCTTTAATTAATTAGCTTTAATTAAGTCCCTCACAATTCTTTCAAGAGGGATAAGAAGTTCAAATAGAATCGTAAATCCTCGGGACTCGTCAATGTTCTTAATGTCATGGGCTAATTTATTTCGCATCGCCGTGAACTCGTCCCAAGGAAGAAGTTCCTTAAAATCTTTGAACTGCGAATTACGATGAAGGCCAGAATGAATCCGAATCAAATTCATTCTCATAGAGTCCTTAGCCATCAGAGTTGTATCCGAAAGCTGATCGGATGATTCTTCTACGTATCTGGATGCGATTCGTACACGATCAATAAAGTAGAGAACTAAACTAAAAGAAAGCGCATATTCAATCTGACTCAAAGCGAAACAGAATTCTCTTGAAGTGCCTTTTCAAATCCCGGATAGAGCCCATTGAGATCTGTGAGGTATGTTCTCATTCTTAAACATTCTTCAAGCTCGGAAATTAATGAATAGATTTTCCGATTGAGGTCCTGTTTCACATAAAACTCTATGAACTGGGCTTCGAAATCTTCATTGCTATATGGTTCATAATTTCTAAATCGAAGATCATTAACGCCGTATTTTGCGGCAATACGGATTAATTCTTCGCGACGCTTCAAAACAAATTCTGGAATTTCCTTCATGAATATGAAGATACTCAGAATTCCAATTACTCGGAGTAAATATTAATTACAAGAAATAGTTATGAGAGATGGCGACGAGTACGCCACTCTTTGACGCCTTCCCAGAGAATCGGCGCAATTGAAACCAGCACAATCACGGCAACAATAGGCAGAACATATTTATCGACTGAGCCCTTGAGTTTTTCACCGAGGCCATAGCCGACCCAGATAAATCCTTCGGTCCAGACAAGTGCGCTGACAACGTTCCAGAAGAAGAATTTGCGATAAGGCATCTTGATCATGCCGGCGATGGGATTGACCAAATGGCGAACTACTGGAATGAAGCGAGCCAAGAAGACAGCCTTTGCCGTGCCGTACTTGCGCATCCATTTGCTGGCACTTTCCAGGCGGTCGGGGTGGAAGAACTTGGAGTTCGGGTTGGTAAATAGCTTGGCGCCATAGCGATGGCCGATGTGGTGGCCAATCGATGAACCTAGGATGGCGGCCAATGGGGCGCCAATGGCCAACCAGACCAGAGAGATATGTATATGAATAACCGAGCCGGTTCCCGAGGCAGCCACACCCGCAATAAAGAGGAGTGAGTCGCCCGGTAAGCCAACAACCAGCGGCAGGGCGGTCTCTAGGGCCAGAAGGGTGAAGATTCCGGCCAAACCGAAGGTATTGATCGCGTTTTGAGCGTTAAAGATATTCATATGACCTGAACCATACCTCCTATTTCTCCCCAAGGCTGGAATCCCTGTGTAACCTTTCCGCGATAAGTGTCCACCGACGCACACTACGAGGAGTCAACCTGTGTCCAATCTGGTCCAAGTAACCGGTTCGAATCTGAACTATGTATATGCCGTTCTGGCAGTTTCCCTCATCGCTCTCGCAATCGCCTTCGCACTTCGTGCCCAGGTTTTGGCTGCCAGCGATGGAACCGCCAAGATGAAGGAGATCGCAGCCGCTGTTCAAGAAGGCGCAGCTGCCTATCTCAACCGACAATTCAAGACGCTCTCCGTCTTTGTTGTCATCGTCTTCTTCTTACTCTTTGCTCTCCCAGGTCACACCGATATTCGTATCGGCCGTTCGATCTTCTTCCTTCTCGGAGCGCTCTTCTCAGCCGCCGTTGGTTACAACGGTATGTGGCTGGCAGTTCGCGCGAATGTTCGCGTTGCTGAAGCCGCTCGCCAGAACTCAGCAGAGGGCGCGGTCAAGATCGCATTCCGTACCGGTGGCGTCGTTGGTATGACCACTGTTGGCCTGGGACTTCTTGGCGCTTCACTTGTTGTGATTATCTACCGCGAGAACGCACCATCAGTTCTCGAAGGTTTTGGTTTTGGCGCTGCAATGCTCGCGATGTTTATGCGCGTAGGCGGCGGTATCTTCACTAAGGCTGCCGATGTTGGCGCCGACCTCGTCGGTAAAGTCGAACAGGGCATTCCAGAAGATGACCCACGTAACGCCGCAACCATCGCAGATAACGTTGGCGATAACGTCGGTGACTGCGCCGGTATGGCAGCAGATTTGTTCGAGTCGTATGCCGTAACTCTTGTGGCTGCACTCATTCTCGGAAAAGCTGGTTTCGGTAACGCCGGACTTGTCTTCCCATTGATTGTTCCAGCAATCGGAATCGTCACTGCAATCATCGGTATCTTCATTACTCGACTTCGCTCAACTGATAAGTCGGCCATGCAAGCTATCAACCGCTCATTCTTTGCCTCTGCAATTATCTCTGCTGTACTCGTTGCCTTTGCGACCTACACATATTTGCCTTCATCACTTAAGCAAATGGCTGGTCTCTCCCAAGAAGCTGCTGGAGTAAACGTCAATCCACGCGTTCTTGCAATCGGCGCAGTTCTAATCGGAATCGTTCTTGCCGCTGCAATTCAACTTCTCACCGGCTTCTTTACCGAAGTAGGCAAGCGTCCAGTTAACGATGTTGCTGCTTCATCTAAGACCGGCTCGGCAACAGTAATTCTCGCTGGTATTTCAGTCGGATTTGAATCTGCTGTTTACTCAGCACTTCTTATTGCTGCTGCAGTCTTTGGTGCCTTCTTGCTCGGTGGCGGATCTATCGTCTTGTC
>CAIXHZ010000092.1 GCA_903919375.1 uncultured Actinomycetes bacterium
AATCTCCCTAACGTTCATCACCATAGCGCTTATCGATGAGGCGATTTTCCCCAGCCCGCCAGCGAGCGCTGCTAGTGACTGTGCTCAAAAGGTTTGCGTGGAGGTCTACACCGATCCCTCGACCAATCAGCTTGTCATTAAAGCGCGCAAGGGGAGCGGACCCGTTGCACCGAAACCATCAGCGACTTCTGCACCAGCCAAACCGCCCACCCATAAGCCGTTAGCTCCTCGAAAACCTCGACCCTATGTATATCGGCCCTATACGCCGAGGCCCAAGAAGAGTTCTGTTCCGAAGAAAGCGGCCACTTCACTGGCAGATCAACTGACACAATTAATTCCGGTATACAATTTCTTCTACCAACCCTCACCTGCCGCGATTGTCGGAATACCCGTCTATCTCTGGAGTGATACCGATCCCAACTTCGCCACCGTAGTGAACTTATTAGGCGAGGCGATCTCTGTGAATCTTCGCCCCACATTCACCTTCAATTTCGGAGATGGTTCACCGGAAGTTAACTCCGACTCACCGGGCGCGGCCTATCCGAGCGGCACTATCACACATATTTATTCGCGAGCGGGTCAGTATCCCGCCACGCTTCGTATCTCGTGGGGTGGCCAATGGTCAGTGGCAGGAGAGGTGAGCCCTGTTTTAGGCGGAGCAATCATTCAAAATTATCAACAAGTTATTCGGGTCGCCCCTGCACCAACGAAATATCTTCATTAACACCCTTGATATTTCCACACCTTTACTTTCTCAGGCGAATAGAGAAGTGAAATTAGATCATCATTCGAATATGACACTTACCTTGATTAATGAAGAAGAGAGACCAGAAAGAATTGCCGAATCCCTCAAGAAAATTGAGATTATTGATTACGCCGATAATGAGCGAGCCCACCTACTCCAACGCGAAGGTGCCCAGGCGGTAGACCAACTCATTGACCAATTCACCCGCGAGCAAGCCATTACAGACCTTCACCTGGCTGCTCATGTCTTAATGAGATTGCAAGATCTGCAGGTACGCGATTATGCGATGGGTACAGTGACTTCGGAAAATATCGAATCGCTCTGGAAATTCTGGCGAGAGGTGGCAGCCCTCGCTCCCTACAAGCTAAAGGCACCGGCGCTTACGATCTTTGCTGCCATCTGCTACGAGCTCGAAGATAGCGTGGCAGCGCAGGACGCTCTCACCGAAGCGCTCTTTGATGACTCGGATTATCCGCTGGCCAAGTTATTACGTCGAGTCTTTACAGCTGGCTGGCCGCCAGAGAGTCTGGCAATTATGAGAGCGGAATTACACCCCAAAATCTGTGCCAGCATATTTGGGTGATTATGATGAAGGGGTGAGGACAGCGTCGTTCTCATCAGTAGAGGAGCGAAACCGTGAAAGTTGGAATCCCTAAAGAGATCAAGAACAATGAATTTCGAGTGGCAGCTACTGCATCAGGAGTTCATTCATTAGTCCAAGCTGGTCACGCCGTAGTTGTTGAAAGTGGCGCAGGAGTTGGATCGTCGATCTCCGATAGCGATTACCAGCGAGCCGGTGCAACGATCCTTGCAAGCGCTGATGAAGTCTGGCAGAGCGCGGATATGATCATGAAGGTCAAAGAGCCAGTCGCCGATGAGTACCATCGCATGCGCAAGGGACAACTAATCTTCACCTATCTCCACTTAGCAGCATCGTGCGAATGCACCGATGCCTTAATTAAATCTGGCGCTACCGCTATCGCTTATGAGACAGTCGAATTCGGCAAGACTCTTCCTCTTCTTGCACCTATGTCGGAAGTTGCCGGTCGCATGTCGATTCAAGTAGGAGCTGCAACGCTGCAGAAGCCCAACGGCGGCCGAGGCGTCCTTCTCGGAGGAATCCCAGGAGTTAAGCCCGGCAAGGTTGTTGTCTTAGGTGGCGGAGTCGTAGGTTTATCTGCTGCGATGATCGCTCATGGCATGCGCGCTGATGTCACCATCTTGGATCTCGATCTCAATCGTCTTCGCGCAATTGATGATCAGTTCCACGGTCAGATTAAGACCCTCGCCTCATCGGCCTTTGAAATCGAGAATCAATTATTGGAAGCCGATCTCGTTATTGGCGCAGTACTTGTTCCGGGAGCAAAGGCTCCGAAATTGGTGACAGATGCATTAGTAGCAAAGATGAAGCCAGGAAGTGTGCTGGTGGATGTAGCTATCGATCAAGGCGGTTGTTTCGAAGGATCGCGCGCCACAACGCATGCAGACCCAACTTTTGCTGTTCATAATTCGCTCTATTACTGCGTGGCCAATATGCCGGGCGCAGTTCCAGCCACATCTACTGCAGGTCTCTCCAACGCCACCATTCGCTACGCCCTCGCTCTCGCCAATAATGGCTGGGAGCAGGCATGCGCTGATGACCTAGGTTTGGCGCAGGGGCTCAATATTCACGATGGAAAGATTATGTATAGGGCGGTTGCAGAAGCGCACGGTCTGCCTTTCGCAGGCTAACTCACGCGTAAAAATGGGTCGTTAACATTCCCGTAATCAGACTTTGGCAAGATCGCAGGCATGGAAGAGATCAGTAAGCAAGAAGAATTTGTACTACGCACCTTGGAAGAACGTTCGATTCGATTCGTTCGTCTCTGGTTCACCGATGTACTTGGCTTCTTGAAATCTGTAGCTATTGCACCAGCCGAACTCGATAGCGCCTTCACTGAAGGTATCGGCTTCGACGGTTCAGCGATCGAAGGATTTGCTCGCGAAACTGAATCCGATATGTTGGCTAAGCCCGATGCTGCGACCTTCTCCGTTCTTCCATGGCGCACTGCAGCTCCCGGAGCTGCGCGCATGTTCTGCGATATCACCATGCCAGATGGCACACCATCTCCGGCAGATCCTCGCGCCGTCTTGAAACGAGTACTTAACCGAGCAGCCGACATGGGTTACACCTGCTACACCCATCCCGAGATGGAGTTCTTCCTCTTTAAAAATCCGCCGAAGGCTGGTCAAGCTCCCGAGCCAGTTGATCAAGGTGGATACTTCGATCACACCCCAGCTGCAGTTGGACATGATTTTCGTCGTCAAGCGATCACAATGTTGGAGGCGATGGGCGTCTCCGTGGAATTTAGTCACCACGAAGGTGCACCCGGTCAGCAAGAGATCGATCTTCGTTATGCAGATGCGCTCTCAACTGCTGACAACATTATGACCTTTAGACATGTCATTAAAGAGGTCGCACTCGATCAAGGTTTCCATGCTTCCTTTATGCCAAAGCCATTTACCGATCATCCGGGCAGTGCGATGCATACCCACTTCT
>CAIXHZ010000093.1 GCA_903919375.1 uncultured Actinomycetes bacterium
GCCGGTCTCGGATTGCTCATTGGTTGGTGGTTGACCCTTATTGCAGTTGGCGCACTCATCATCAGCATCTTGGGCTTTGTTCTCGAATATGAAAAGCCTTCCGCTTCCGTCGGTCACTAGTTTTAGCTTCTGACCCATGCTTGCCTTAGCTGATCATTGGGTGTGGGATTCGTGGTACTTCGACGATGGCGAATATTTTCATTGCTTCTTTCTGCGGGCATCTAAATCTCTCATCGATCCGCAACGGCGCCATTTTCGCGCAGCAACTGGTCACGCGAGATCAAAAGACTTAAAAAATTGGGAACTCTTACCCGACGCACTCTGTGCCGATGATGCACCGGCTTGGGATTCGACTTCCACGTGGACCGGCAGCGTTATTCAAGATCCTGCAACTCAGCTCTTTCACCTCTTCTACACCGGAACTAACCGATTGCATGGGGGAGTCCAACAACAAGTAGGACATGCCACGAGCACTGATCTCATCCAATGGAAGAGAGATCCGAAGAATCCTATTGTGAGCGCCGATCCGGCGATCTTCGAGACGCTAGCTGACAACAACGATGAGCCTTTTCGAGATCCATGGGTCTTCTATGATGCAAACGATCAGATATGGAAGATGCTGCTTACGGCCAATCTCAAAGAGCTAGATAATCCTTACCGAGCGACAATCGCTCTGGTCACGTCGAATGATTTGTACTCCTGGAGCAAGCCCATCGCCCTTTTAGAAAATTCAGGATTCGGTCAGATCGAAGTGACGCAGGTAGAAGAGATTGATGGCAAGTGGGTTTTGATTTTCTGTGTTGCTAAAGAATTTATCAAAGACCAAAGCCCCGAATTCCAAAGTGGTACCTTCAGCGCTCCGGCCGATAGCCCCACTGGACCTTTCCATCTCGACCGGGCCGAACTTATCGGGCCGGCCGGTCTCTACGCCGGACGAATTATTAAGGACCGAAAAGGCGACTGGAATCTTCTGGGATTCATTCATGATGACTTTGATAAGCCCTTCACCGGTCGCATACAAGACCCAGTATTGGTCTCGATGACCTCGCGCGGTACCCTGCAACCGTGATTCGCACCGAGCGCTTAGTTATTCGCCCACTCGTTCTGAGTGATACTGATGCGCTTCTTCCTTATCACTCAGATCCAGAGGTTGTTCGCTATATTCCTTGGACTGTGCGCGATCGAGTTGAGGTTATGGCCTATATCAAGCGCGTGGCCACCGCCTTCGATCCCACAACACAAGGTAGCTATTTGATGATGGGATTTACTCGCAGTGATGACGATACAGTCATAGGACAAGTAAATGCCGGGATGGAGAGCGTGAGTGATAACCACGCCAGCATTGGATGGGTAATTAACCCTGAATATTCTGGTCAAGGATTTACTACTGAAGCGGTTCGCGGATTACTTGCCTACCTGATCGAGGAGTGTGGCATTCGTCGCTTTACTGCCAAAATTGATCAACGAAACGATGGTTCCATTGAATTGGCGAAGCGACTTGGGATGCGACTTGAAGCCACTTATGTCGAGGATGAACTCTTTAAGGGAGAGTGGGTCTCTACCTGCCTCTATGCGATCTTAGATCGAGAAGTGCAGAGGTAGATTATTGGCCAGCGAGGCGATCGAGCGCATCGCCTGAAACTCGCATAGTGGTCCATTCATCCATAGAGACAGCGCCAAGGGACTGATAGAACTTGATGGAGGGTTCATTCCAGTCAAGGACCCACCACTGGAAACGTTGATAACCGCGCTCTCTGCACAACTTTGCTAAATGTATGAGTAGGGCTTTGCCATATCCATGGCCACGCGCCTGCGGTAAGACAAAGAGATCTTCCAAATAAATGCCGTGCGTGCCGGTCCAGGTTGAGAAATTGAGGAACCAGGTGGCAAAGCCCACGATTTCACCTGCGTCGTCTTCTACAAAGTCGCAGAAAACGGCCGGGTTCTCGCAAAAATAAGCAGCGTTGATTTGCTCGAGAGTTGCTTGAGCGGAGTCGGGTTCTTTCTCATAGAGCGCCAAGGCATAGACCAGGTCGAGAATCACCTGACCCTCGTGGGGGAGCGCTGAGCGAATATTCACGCAGCGCTCCCATGGCGAGTGTGCTTAATTAGTGATGACCATTTTCGAGCTCTTTGATCTCAGCCAAGGTAGGTGCTGGAATCTGCTCGGCATGAGCAACACTCATGCGCTTACGAAGCTTATTCTTCAGAGCGCCGGGGGAGCGCACGCCATTAGCATCCATAGCTGGTAGTTCAAGCGGAGCTGGTTGCTCATGCTGTGTCAGTGTGAACTTCTTCGCTTCGGAAATCTCTTCGTGAACTTCAACGAATTCACCGTGTGGAAGCATGACTAGACGTCCAGTTTCGCGTCCGTGAAGGACTAATTCACGATCGGCACGTTGCAGTGAGAGACAGATTCGCTTAGTGATCACAAAAGCGATCGGCGGAACCACAAAGAGCCCAATGCGAGTGAACCACATGATGCCATTGATCGTTAAGTGGAAGTGAGTAGCGATGATGTCATTGCCACCGTTGAGAAGTGTGATCATGATGAAGGTGAGTGACATGACGCCTACAGCAGTACGAGTTGGTGCGTTACGTGGGCGATCGAGTAGATGATGCTCGCGCTTATCGCCAGTCATCCAGCTTTCGATAAATGGATAGAGCGCCATTCCTGTGAAGAGCAGACCAGGAATGATGAGACCTGGAATCAAGATGTTCCACGAGATGGTGTGACCAAATGCGTGCGTCTCGATAGGTGGCGCGGCGCGTACGAGACCATCAAGCCAACCCATATACCAGTCAGGTTGTGAGCCAGCAGAGATCTGTCCTGGTGTGTATGGACCGTAGAGCCAGATCGGGTTGATAGAGGCAACAGCGCCGAGAAAAGCGGTAACACCAAAGACGATAAAGAAGAAACCGCCAGCTTTTGCCATATATACCGGCATCAATGGATAGCCAACAACATTCTTTTCAGTGCGTCCTGGACCAGGGTACTGAGTGTGCTTCTGGTACCAGACCAGCATCAAGTGCGCGGTAATCAACGCAAGGAAGATACCGGGCAGGAGCAGTACGTGAACGGTGTAGATACGTGGAATAAAGACGTGACCAGGGAATGGCCCGCCAAATGCGAAGAATGCAAGGTAGGAGCCAACCACAGGAAGGGCCTGGATGATGGCCTCAGCAATACGAATACCAGTACCAGAAAGCAAGTCATCAGGGAGAGAATAACCCAAGAAGCCTTCAACGATACCGAGCGTCAAGAGACCGACACCGATGAGCCAGTTGAATTCACGAGGCTTACGGAATGCGCCGGTAAAGAAGACGCGAAGCAAGTGGGCAACGATCGCAACCATAAAGAGCAGAGCCGCCCAGTGGTGGATTTGGCGCATCAACAAGCCGCCGCGAACATCGAAGGAGATATGCAGGGTGGATGAATACGCTGCCGACATTGTTACGTGAGATAGGGGAGCGTAGCTTCCGTTGTAAACCACATCTGCTTGTGACGGTACGAACCAGAAAGTAAGGAATGTTCCGGTCAAGAGCAAGATGATGAATGAGTAGAGCGCTACTTCACCAAGCATAAATGACCAATGGTCAGGGAAGACTTTGGTGAGGTTCTTACGCGCCCAAGCCGCTGCGCCAGTTCGCTCATCGACATAGTTCGCTACATTGCCAGCGATGCGTTCAGATTTTTTCATGAAGAGCGCTCCCAGAAGCTAGGTCCGATTGGTTCGGTAAATGGTTGTTGTGCAACGAGATAGCCATCGGCATTTACAGTAATGGCGAGCTGTGGCAATGGGCGAGCAGCAGGTCCGAATATGACCTTAGCTGCTCGGGTGACATCGAATGTCGATTGGTGACATGGGCAGAGCAGATGCTTGGTCTGTTGTTCGTAGAGCGCAACAGCGCATCCCATGTGAGAGCAAATCTTAGAGAAGGCAATAATGCCGTCGTGTGTCCAGGAAAGACGCTGGGCATCCAAGTTGAATTCTTCCGGACGGATGCGAATAAGAAGTACGGCATCGGTGCCAATATTTTCCAAGGTGCGCTCTGTACCTTCGGGCAGTTCGGGAAGAACTTGCACAACGCCGCCTACTTCAAGATCCGATGGCTTGATGGGGTTATTGCCAGGATCGGTCATCAGGCGAATACCTGAAGCCCAATCGGTCTGATTGAGTTGCTTGCGAGGAAGTGGCCCGAGGTCACGTAAGAAAAGGATTGCGGGGAGTGCAGCCATAGCGCCGGCAAGTCCGAGTGATCGCTTGATCAATTTGCGACGACCCAAACCAGCTTCACCTGCGCGTTCCTTGATCGTGGTTACGAAATCTTGACGATCTTTATCTTCAGAGCGGAATTCATGGCGCTCCGCGACGACTTCAGTATCACTCATCAAAGTTTTTGCCCAATGAACTGCAGCCATTCCGATGAAGAAGAGTGAGAATGCCATTCCAAGACCAAGGAAGAGTTGCTCTGCATTCGTGGTTCCGAGAATTGGCAGGTAAATGAAGAGATCTTTGTTGATGAATAAGTAAGAAGCGATGAAGAGCACGGTGCCTGCAGCTGAGAGCAAGAAGAGGATAGAGACTTGCTTTTCAGCGCGAGCTTCTGCAACCGGGTCGTTATCGGCTTTGCGATGGATGTGCTCGGGAAGTCCTGGATCTTGGATTTTAGAAATCTCGTTGCTCATCTGTTATCTCGCCTTCGATGCAAGCCATACGGCTATTCCGATAAGAAGACCGAGGCCAAAGACCCAAGCCAATAAACCTTCAGTTACGGGACCTACTCGACCTAATGAACCGCCCCCGAGATTGGGTTCGTTCTGCGCGGCTTTGAGCCACTTAATGATCGAAAGCTTTTCAGTTGGAGTAAGAGTCTTATCCGAAAACTTCGGCATGGACTGAGGGCCTGTGATCATTGCTTCATAAATATATTGAGGGTCTACACCCATGAGTGTCGGTGCGTACTTACCATTGGTGAGTGCGCCACCTTGGCCCGCAAAGTTGTGGCACATCGCGCAATTGGTGCGGAAAAGTGCCCCACCTTGGGCAGTATTTCCATCGCGTTCGTAGTTGAGGTTGGCACCGTCAACTGTTGCTGGACCAGGTGCTGTTGATGCGACATAAGCAGCAAGGGCTGCAATTTGCTCGGCGTTATAGACCGGCTTCTTACGCATCGCTTGTTGGCTCATATCAGCCATCGGCATACGACCAGTTCCAACTTGGAAATCTACTGATGCAGCGCCTACTCCGATGAGAGATGGAGCAATGCTGCCACCTTCTGCGTTAAGGCCATGGCATGAAGAACAGCCGCGCGCAAAGATCTGCTTGCCTTCAGCGATCAATGTTGATTGAGAAGTCGCAGTCGTGCTCTGGGCGTTGGGGAGTGCGCTTGCGATGCCGAACCCAGTGCCAACGGTGATGAGAGCGATAATAAAGAGCGCTGGAGCGGCCA
Source organism: uncultured Actinomycetes bacterium (assembly GCA_903919375.1). Taxonomy (GTDB): domain Bacteria; phylum Actinomycetota; class Actinomycetes; order Nanopelagicales; family Nanopelagicaceae; genus AAA044-D11. Next base: position 5,455 of record CAIXHZ010000093.1, read on the forward strand.
TTCGATGGCGGCGGTAGCGAGAGAGTTTCTTCATAGAGATATCCACCTACTACTTAATGAGATAGATCGCTGAGAAGAGCGCGATCCATACGATGTCGACGAAGTGCCAGTAATACGAAACTACGATCGCAGTTGTGGCTTGGTTATGACCAAACTTCTGCGCGCGAAATACTCGAATCATGACGATAAGAAATGCGATCAAACCTCCAGTTACGTGAAGTCCGTGGAAGCCAGTTGCGATATAGAAAACAGAACCATAGGCAGATGATGAAAGGGTCAAACTTTCATGTACGAGATTTGCATACTCATAGATCTGACCGCCTACGAAAAAGGCGCCCATAAGGAATGTGAGAGCGAACCATTCGCGCATTCCCCACTTTTTAAATGCCCAGATCGATCCGGTACGTCGAGCTTGGAATCGTTCTGCTGCAAAGACGCCAAACTGACAGGTGACTGACGAAAGCACGAGCACCGTGGTGTTAATGGATGCAAAATGCACATTCAACTTAGAGGTGTATTCCGCCCAGACTTTAGGACCTTGCACTGCTCGCGTGGTGAAGTACATCGCGAAGAGCGCTGCAAAGAACATCAACTCACTAGAGAGCCAGACGATAGTTCCCACCGCTACTGCGTTGGGGCGATTGACGCGCGCCGGTGGAAGATGTGATGGGGTGGCCTCTGCGAGGGTGGGACTAGTCATGTGGCCGATTATTCCCGATAACTGCCCTAAACGATGAATGCTGGAGGCCTTGAGAATATGGCCGTTGGGTGAGACTGATCACGCGAGAAAATCGCCCCTCTGCCCCTAGAATTAGGCCATGAGCAGCCCGGTATTTGCCCTTTACTCAGATGATCAGAGCGTTCGATCTCAGGTGATTGCCGCCTTGGGGTCACAGGTCAGCCCGGCACATGCCCACCATGAAATTCGAGAGTTTGCTACCGGCGATGCCCTGCGTCTCTACCTGGACCAAAAGGGTCGCGTGGATCTCTTTATTCTCGACGGCGAAGCGGTCCCAGAAGGTGGCCTAGGCCTGGCTCGGGCCTTCAAAGATGAAATCTTCAATTGCCCCCCAGTGCTTGTGATTACCGGACGTCCGAGCGATAACTGGCTCGCCTCATGGTCCAAAGCCGATGCCACTGTCCTTCATCCCATTGATCCATTTACTTTGGCCGAACGGGTAGCAGCGTTGCTGCCAACAGCGGCATTGAGCACGTCAGCTCCTCATTGATGAGCGTTTCGTGGCCTGATCTATTTTCATCACTGGATTCAAAAAAGGATCTCACCCCAGAACTGGCTTCATTTGTCATGACCGAGATCCTGGAAGGCCGTGCTGAAAAAGAGGACATTAAGAAATTCCTGACACTTCTCAACGATAAAGGTTATGCCACTGCCGATATTGCCTTGATGGTGGGCAAGATGTTCGAATATGCAGCGCCTATCACCATCACAGAGCGTGCGGTGGATCCAGTGGGCACGGGTGGCGATGGTCGCAACACCATCAATATTTCGACCACATCAGCAATTGTCACCACGGCCGCAGGTGCGCGCGTTGTCAAGCATGGTTCTGGCGCTGCATCCTCTAAGTCGGGAGCTGCAGATGTGCTGGATGCTTTGGGCGTTGTCACAACGCTAACTGGGCCACAAATTGAAGAGTCCGTGCGATTACTCGGAATTGGTTTTCTACGTGCCACGACATTTCATCCAGCGCTGCGACATGCGGTGGCCGCGCGTAAAGAGTTGGCCGTGCCATCGATATTTAATATTTTGGGACCACTAGCAAATCCAGCCAAACCTAAGGCGATTGCTTTGGGAGTTGCTCGCGCAAGCGCACTTCCATTAATGGCCAAAGTTATTGCCGACCGCGGCGGAGAGGGCTTTGCCTTTCGCAGTAACGACGGTCTCGATGAGATTGCGCTCTCGGATTTCACGCAGGTACTTCAAATTAATGATGGCGAAGTATCGGCTCATATCTTTGACCCCCAGGATTTAGGCATCGCCCGAGCGCCGATCTCCGAACTCGTTGGTGGAGAACCAGCACATAACGCCGCGATCATTAAAGATGTACTTCAAGGAAAAAAAGGCGCGCCAAGAGAAGCGATTTTGCTGAACTCAGCGATCACCATTGCAGCTTTCAAGGCGGATTTCTCCTTGGGCGTTACTCAACAGATAGCGAACGGCTATGTATTGGCTGAGCAAGCAATCGACAGTGGCCGAGCCTTTGAGCTGTTAGAAAAGTGGAAGAACCTCACGAACGAGTTAGCGGCTACTGCGCCTACTGCTTGATCGCTTGAGGAATGTGCTCAAACTCTGCACGGTAGTGACATCGAAGGTGCCAGCGCGTTCAAGCAGTCGGTGGAGAAGTTCGACAGTTGTTCGTACATCGTCGAGAGCCCGGTGTGTAGGTGATTGCTCTGTCTCAAAGAATGCAGCAAGCGTCCCTAACTTGTAATTGAGAATCTCATCGCGCGGAATTACCAAGCGCGCAAATTTAACAGTATCGATCACGCGATAGCTCGGCCACTCAATTGCATGAGTCGATGCCGCAGCCTGTAAAAATCCCATATCAAAAGGAGAGTTGTGCGCCACCACAAGCACATCATCGGGAGAGCCTATGAAATCAATAAATCGGGGGAGCGCGTTATTAATGACGGGAGCATCCTGGACCATCTCATCAGTTATGCCGGTGAGATCGGTGATGTACTGCGGTATCGGCGTTTGCGGATTGATGAATGTAGAGAATTGATCGATGACCAAGCCGCCTTGCACTTTGATCGCACCAATTTCTGTTATCCCAGCGCCCACGCTTGGAGAGGCACCAGTTGTTTCTAGATCCAGAACAACGAAGGTGGCTTTGGAAAGTGGCAGGTGGGCAACCTCTGCTTCCAATTGCCAGAGTTCGCCGCTGGAGTCGTGGGAGAAACTCATGGCCTCACGGTACGGGAGAGGTGCGACATTTGTGAAAGGGCGTACCGAAAGACCTTACCTAAAGAGATATTTGAAGTTAGATTCTCTCCATGGCTACTACATCCGCCCCTGAAGGTTGGCTTGCAGATTACGCAGCAACCGGCACATCGCACAGCACAATTGGAATCATCTTTGTCCATGGTTTTACGGGATCGCCCGCCTCAATGCGCCCGTGGGCGCACTTCTTCCAAGAGAAGGGCTACACCGTTCGTGTCCCTCGCCTGCCAGGTCATGGCACGCAATGGGAAGATCTCAATCAGATTCCTTGGCAAAAATGGCCGGAGCGAGTGGCCAAGGATTTAGCTGAGTTGCGCAAGAGTTGTGAGAAAGTCTTTATCTTCGGTTTATCTATGGGCGGTTGCACCACTCTCAATGTAGCTGAGTATTTTGACGTCGATGGTTTGGTCCTAGTCAACCCAATGATTCACATCCCCGGCTTGCAGGGAAAGCTCGTTCCATTGCTCTCAAAATTCCGTAAGGGTGCACCCTCAGTTGGCGATGACATCAAGAAGCCGGAGACCACCGAGTGGGGCTATGACGTACTCCCTATCAAGGGCGTTAATCAGTTGAACAAGATGCTGCGTATTACTCGTAAAGAGCTAACTCGCGTTGAGATTCCGGTGCTGCTTTTTCACTCCACCGAGGATCATGTCCTTCCCGTCAGCAATACCGAAATCATCATGTCTGGGATTTCATCATCTGATAAGCAACGAGTGGAACTTGGCGATAGCTACCACGTCGCCACATTAGATAACGATGCCCCAACGATCTTTGCTACCTCGTTGAACTTTGTTGAACGGCTCCGCTAGCTCTTGTCGCTCGCACCAGCGAATTGGCTGGTATAGAGAGTGAAGTAAAAGCCCTTTCGCGACATTAAGTCGTGGTGGCTGCCTTGTTCGACGATCGCGCCTTTATCCATGACCAAGATGAGATCAGCATCCTGGATGGTGGAGAGTCGATGGGCAATCACAAAGGAGGTGCGGCCTTGACGCAATTTGGCCATCGCGCTTTGCACAAGAACTTCCGTGCGGGTATCTACCGAACTCGTCGCTTCATCCAAGATCAAAATCGCCGGGTCAGCCATAAATGCGCGCGCAATAGTAAGGAGCTGCCTCTCACCATTAGAGACGGTGGAGTTGTCATCCGTGAGGAGCGAGTCGTAGCCAGCGGGTAGGGACTTGAGGAAGTGATCGATATTTGCCGCGACTGCTGCCTGGGCTACTTTCTCATGCGTTGGGTCAGGACTGCCAAAGGCAATATTCTCTCTCATGGTGCCTGAGAAGAGCCAAGTATCTTGTAAGACCATTCCAAATTGGCGGCGCAAATCATCGCGAGTGAGGTCGCGAATATCGATCCCATCGATCAAAATTTTTCCAGAATCGATTTCATAAAAGCGCATCAAGAGATTTACGAGCGTAGTTTTGCCGGCGCCAGTAGGTCCTACGATTGCAATTGTCTGACCTGGTCGAACTTCTAGATTGAGATTTTCGATGAGTGGTTGTTCAGGTAGGTAGCTAAAGCAAACGTCTTGGAAAGTAATGGCACCCAATGATCGTCCCATCGACATAGGTTGTGCGCTTTCTGGGAGTTGCTCTGTTGCATCGAGGAATTCAAAGAGACGTTCGGCAGATGCGATTCCGGATTGAACCGTGTTCATGAGGCCAGCGATTTGAGCCAACGGCATTCCAAAGGAGCGAGAATATTGAATGAAGGCTTGGACTTCTCCGAGCGACATGGTGCCGGTAGCGACTCGATACCCGCCAAGAACGGAAATCCCGACATAGATCAAGTTGGAGATAAGTTGCGTTGTGGGTTGAATGATTCCCGACATAAATTGAGCAATGAAACTGGATTGGTAGAGATTTTCATTGAGCTCATTGAAATCGGCGAGGGCTTGTTTGCGACGGCCGAATACTTTCACTAGGGCATGACCCGTGTGCATTTCTTCGACATGGCCATTGAGCTTGCCAGTCCAGCTCCATTGAGCGATAAATTGCTTCTGCGATGATTTAGCGATTCGGATGGATGCGAACATGGATAGTGGGATTGCGATCAGCGAAATTAAGGCAAGTTCGGGGCTAATCCAGACCATCATCGCAAGCACCGAAACAACGGTGAGAAGAGAGTTGAGAATTTGCGAGAGACCTTGCTGTAGCGAATTGGAGATGTTGTCGATGTCATTGGTAACCCGAGAGAGAATGTCGCCACGAGATTGAGTATCGAAATAACTCAGCGGCAAGCGTCCAATCTTCTCTTCGGCCAATCTCCGCAAGCGATAGACCGTGCGTTGCGTAACGCCGGCCATGAGATAAGCCTGCATCCACATAAAGAGTGAGGAGAGGAGATAGAGCGCGGCTGCGAGTAGGACGATTCGCTCGATCGCAGTGAAATCAATTCCTCGTCCCGGGATCACTCCGCTCTTATTGAGCATCTGCGCCAAACGTGATTCACCTCGGGCATTGAGAGAAGCAACTGCTTGGGCTTTGGTAACGCCTTCGGGAAGTTTGCGACCCAGATAACCATAGAAGATGTAGTTAGTAGCGCGACCGAGAATTTTTGGTCCGAAGGCACTGATCGTCACCGAAGTCGTGATCAGGGTGAGGACCAGCGCCAGAATCTTTCGCTCTGCCCCCAATTCGGAGAGCAAGCGCTTAAGCGAACCTCGAAAATCTTTGGATTTGGCCGGGGGAGCGCCAAACGCGCCGGCCATTGGCCCGCCGCGCATAGCGCCGCCACCCATTCCGCTATTTCCGCTGCCAGCACCACCAGTGCCGCTAGGCGAGGAAGGTCGGTGCATGCTCATGCTGCCTCCTCCGGACTTAGTTGAGAGAGAACAATTTCTTTGTAGGTTTCACAACTCGACATGAGCTCGTGGTGCTTACCCATTCCCACGATTGCTCCTTGGTCGAGAACAATAATTTTATCTGCGTTCAAGATCGTGGAGACGCGTTGTGCGACGACGATGAGCGTAGAAGCTTTGCATTGTTGCTCTAGCGCAAGACGCAATTTCGCATCGGTCGAATAATCTAACGCTGAAAAACTATCATCAAGAATATAAATCTTTGCTTGCTTCACCAGTGCTCGAGCTATGGCTAGCCGTTGCTTCTGACCGCCGGAAAAATTTGTTCCACCTTGTGCGACCGGCGCGTTGAGTTGTTCAGGAGTTGCTTCCACAAAATCTTTTGCTTGTGCAATATCTAGTGCCTGCCACAGTTCTTCATCAGTTGCAAGGGGATTGCCATATCGCAAGTTACTGGCAATCGTGCCGCCAAAGAGAAAAGCGCGTTGTGGAACTAATCCAATATCACTCCAGAGCGATTCCAAACTTTGATCTTTCAACTCGAGACCATCGAGAGTAATTGAGCCGGAGGTGACATCGATAAAACGCGGGATCAGATTGAGAAGCGTGGTCTTGCCACTTCCCGTACTCCCGATAATGGCAGTGAATTCACCCGGCTCGGCCGTGAAACTAATATTGTGAAGGATTGGATCCTGCGCGCCGGGATATCTAAATTCGACATCAGTGAAAACCAATCGACCCGTGCGACTTGTAGGCGTGATGGGTTGTAACGTTTCGGTTACGGAGGATTGTGTAGAAAGCACTTCTTGAATGCGCTCAGCACTTGCCTGCGCGCGCGGAATCATTAACGCCATCATGACTGCCATCATGAGATTGCTCAGAATTAACATAATGTACGAAAGAAAAGCAGTCAGGTTGCCGATCGGCATCGAACCGTTATCGATGAGTTTTCCACCAAACCACAAAACGGCGACACTAGTTAGGTTGAGAATCATCATCAACATCGGAAAGAGTAGAGCAAAGGTGCGTGTTACGCTTAAAGTGGTATTCATCAGGTCAGCGCTGCTCTCAGCGAAGCGAGCCTCTTCGTAATCGGTTTTAACGAAGGCGCGAATAACTCGTACGCCAGCAATCTGCTCTCGCAGTACTAAGTTGATCCGATCGATTTTGATCTGCATAACTCGAAAGAGTGGAACGACGCGACGTAGTAAGAGCCAAATAAGTAAACCCATGACGGGAACGACAACGAGCAAAAGTGCCGAAAGTTTTACATCGGTCTTAATTGCCATCGCGATCGCACCAATTCCAGTGATGGGAGCGCTAAGCATGATGGTCAGCCCCATGAAGAGGACCATCTGAACTTGCTGCACATCGTTGGTGTTTCTTGTGATCAGCGAGGGAGCGCCGAAGAGATTGAGTTCACGGGCAGAGAAACGTTCCACCGATTCGAAGACTGCGGTACGAAGATCTCGACCAAAGGCCATAGCGAGCTTTGCTGCGAAATATGCAACGAGAATTGAAGCTCCCATGACGAGCGATGAAGATCCCAACATGATTAAGCCGATATGCAAAATGTAGTGAATATCGCCCTTGGCGACACCATTGTTAATCAAATCCGCATTGAGGTTAGGGAGGTAGAGATTGGCTATTGCCTGCACAAAGAGCAGGGCAGCGACAATCACTACAGGCCATCGATAGGGATGGAGATATTTTTTGAGAATCTGAGTAAGCATCGCCTATGAGTCTAGGCTTCGAGAGTGGCGATGTCTTGCCAAGTTCTCTGAGAATCGAGTGACGCGGAACTTCTTGGTGGACCGTACTGGGATCGAACCAGTGACCCCCACAATGTCAATGTGGTGCTCTACCGCTGAGCCAACGATCCTTGCAATTGCTGCGGACTAACTGGGAAAACCTTACAGGAGTTCGGGATGAATCGAAAAATTACTGCCCTGCGCGGCCGTAATCATCTTCAACGCGCTCAATATCGCTTTCATCAAAGCTTGATCCAGTCTGAACTTCAACGAAAATGATCTCATCAGTGCCGGTATTAGAAAGGCGATGAAGCGTGCCGATCGGGAATTCGACGGTCGATCCAGGACCTACGAGGGATTCTTCGCCATCAATAGTGATAACTCCCGTGCCTTGAACGATGTACCAATGTTCGGCGCGGAATTTGTGACGTTGATAGGAAAGGCGGAAGCCAGGTTTCATCCAGATGCATTTCACTTTGTGAGTAGCGCTCTCTTGAAGGACTTCGTAGCGACCCCATGGACGCTCGGCCTTCTCTAACGCTTGACCTTCAATGCTCATATGCTCTCTTTCCGATGACTGCATGTAATAAGCAGCGGTTTAAGCCTACTTGTTGGAATGGAGGTCGGAACGGGATTTGAACCCGTGTGGCAGGATTTGCAGTCCTGAGCCTCGCCTCTCGGCCATCCGACCTTGCTATCCATGATCACGCAACTAAAGGAGGCTTTAGTTGAGTTCCACACTATGAGAGCGGACGACCGGGTTCGAACCGGCGACCTGAACCTTGGCAAGGGTCCGCGCTACCAACTGCGCTACGTACGCATATTTACTTGTGAGGGCGCAATCTACCTCAAAGGTGGGGTGGCAAACCAATCGGAGTTGGTAGCCTTGGGTTA
>CAIXHZ010000094.1 GCA_903919375.1 uncultured Actinomycetes bacterium
AGGTAACATGTTAGTAACGATTAGGCCCCTGCCTCGGCCGAACGCCAGCGTGAGCGTGAGCGCGAAAAAGCCCCCAGCCTGAGGGGCTAGGGGCTGACGGCGGAGAACTAGGGAGCTATTCCCCCGTGACGGTTGCCCCGTTGGAGGCAATGACCTGGGAGTACCACTTAGCTGAATCTTTGAGGGTGCGCTTTTGGGTGGCGTAGTCGACATGGACCATTCCAAAGCGCTTCTCATATCCCATCGCCCACTCGTAATTGTCCATGAGCGACCATTGGTAGTAACCCTTCACCGGGGCGCCTTGCGCAATTGCCTGCGCAACTGCATCGAGGTGCTTATTCAAATACGAGATGCGGCGATCATCTTTGACGCGACCATCGCTATCTGGCTGCTCAGGATAGGCACAACCATTTTCGGTGATGTAGAAATCGGGGCAGCGCTCGCCGAGTTCACGCTTCCATCTCAGCAAGAGATTCTTGAGTCCATGAGGAGTAATTGGCCATCCCATATCGGTCAGTTCGCCTTCATGTTTGGTATTGATCTTTAAGCCAAATAGGGCGGAGATGTCATACCAACCTTCGGCATCGGGCTCGGCTACACCAATACGTTGATCGTTATAGAAGTTGAGGCCAACGAAATCATTCTTGATCGCAGCTAACTCCATATCGCCCGGCAAGATGGCATCGGTGACTTCAGAACCAAATTCGGCAATGAGAACTTCTGGATACTTGCCATGGAAGAAGGCATCGGTCCACCAGCGATTTCCTTGCGCATCCATTACATCTGCGGCATGAATTAAGTCGGGATTAGATGCATCATCAGGGATGTAATTAGATTGATTGATCACCGGACCAATCTTGAGATCAGAGCGAACTTCTTTCATTACCTTGACTGAAGTGGCGTGGGCCATCACTGTGTGATGGGCTACGCGGAATGCTTTAGCGCGGTCCCTAAATCCTGGTGCAAAGACGCCAATTCCATAACCAAGCCAAGCAACGCACCACGGTTCGTTGATGGGGGAGAAGTTTTTGACGCGATCACCAAAGTGTTCGGCTACTGCGGCTGCATACGTTCCAAAATCTTCAATAATTTCGCGCGATTCCCAGCCGCCCTTTTCCTGCAGTGCTTGCGGGAGATCCCAGTGATACAAGGTGACAAGTGGTTGAATTCCGGCAGCAATGAGGCCGTTGATCAGGTTGTCATAAAAGGCGAATCCCGCTTCATTGCGAACGCCATCGCCATTAGGAAAGAGGCGTGACCACGAGAGGGACATGCGATAGTGCTTAAGGTCAAGGCCCTTCATCATCGCGATATCCGACTCCCACAAATGGAAGTGATCGCAGGCAACATCACCGGTATCGCCATTGGCAGTCTTGCCCGGTGTGTGACTGAAGGTATCCCAGATACTTAACCCGCGTCCGCCTTCTTGGGCGCCGCCTTCGATTTGATAAGCAGCTGTTGCTGCGCCCCAACGGAAATCACTTGGAAAATTAGCCATGGCGCGATCATTACATAATCACCCGCGTAATGCGATAGGCCCCACTGAGCAACTCGGTGGGGCCACAAATTAATTACAACTTACTTGATCATCATCCATACTGTTGTTGCTTTAGGGAGTTTGCGACCAGCTTTAAGCGGGCCACTACTCAACAAGATCTCCCCAGCTGGCAAGGTGAAGTCGGCTCCACGGAAGTTGGTAATTGAACTCCAACCATTAGGGCGACGGTAGTGAACCACCTCAGCGCTGCTGGTCTTGATCCATTCGAGATCTTCAGAGGTCTGCAACTTCTTGCGAAGGGCGAGAGCCGCCTTATACATCTCGAGTGTCGATCCCTTCTTCTTGGCTTCTACTTCAACGGAATGCTCGCCAAACCAGTTTGGTTGTGGCAGGTGAGAATCTCCTGATCCAAAGCCAAATGAGCGGCCGCTCTTGCTCCATGGAAGTGGCACTCGACAACCATCGCGCCCCTTCTCTGTGTGAATAACGGCAACGCCCTGAATAGTCTTTCGTTCTTTCTTGAAGTAGACCGACTGCGGTTTGGTGACAATATTGCGCGCCCAGTTAGGGTCTTGGAGATCTTCGTGTTTGAGATCTTCCACTTCGCGAAGACCGAGCTCTTCTCCTTGATAGATATAGGTACAACCCGGAAGTCCCATCATCATCATGATTGCGGCGCGATGGCGCTTGAGACCAAGATCGATATCGAGCTTCTTAGATTTTCCATCCGAGAGGAGCCACTGGTTGAGATCGGTGCCATCAGGGAGTCCATATTTTGTTGCGGTACGAACTCGGTCATGGTTGTTGAGAACCCAAGTAGAAGAGGAACCTTCGCTCTTTGCCAACTTGAGATTCTGCTCAATTGTCTTCTTGAAAGGCGCCGCCTTGAAATCCAGGTTCAACATATCGAAATTAAATGCCTGACCTAGCTCGTCTGGGCGGGCATAGAGCATTCGGCGAGAAGCAACAACATATGCCTCGGCAACTGCTACTCGAGGCGGGTTGTACTGATCAAAGAGTTTGCGCCATTCGCGATAGATCTCGTGAACATCATTTCGATCAAAGAGGATATCGGTGCCCTTAGTTCCCACTGAGAAGGAATCAATCCCAGGGTAAGAGGCGTTGATGCGTTTCATATCCTTTTTAAGTGCGTGTGCGACATCAATTCGGAAGCCATCTACTCCTCGATCAGACCAGAACTTGAGGGTCTTAATAAAGTCGAGTTGGACTTCGCGGTTATCCCAGTTGAAATCGGGCTGTTCAGGCGCGAAGAGGTGGAGGTACCACTGACCAGGTGTGCCATCGGGGTTGTTGGTTCGAGTCCAGGCAGATGGTGCAAAGTGCGATACCCAATCATTGGGTGGAAGCTCGCCATTTTTGCCTTTGCCATCCCGGAAGATGTAACGCTCGCGCGTCTTGGAGCCAGGAGCAGAGGCAAGTGCCTCTTTGAACCAAATATGGTGATCGGAGGAGTGATTAGGAACGATATCGACGAAGACCTTGATGCCGGCCTTATGAAGTGCTTTGAGCATCTTGTCGAAATCTTTGAGTGTTCCCAATTTTGGATCGACATTGCGATAGTCGGCTACGTCATATCCGCCATCAGCTAGTTCCGATGGATAGAACGGGCTGAGCCATACGGCATCGAGGCTGAGGGATTTGAGGTAATCGACCTTAGAGGTAATTCCATTGATATCGCCAAGTCCATCGCCATTGGAGTCCTTAAATGAGCGTGGATAAATTTGGTAGATAGCGGCTTGGCGCCACCAATCGGGATCGATCATTGGGCTCTCCTCATTGTTGGGTTGTAAAAGTCCTGCGTAGTTTATTTGTCACAGGTGCGAATCGAGGGAAAACTACCGCATTTGATCAAGTAGATTAGCTCCAAGTGAGTGTAGATGTAAGAAATGACAACCGTTAGAGAGATTTAAGCGCGCTCACGACTTTGGTGAGTGACTCCTTAGCATCTCCAAAGAGGAGTGTGGTCTTGGGGTCATAGAGAAGTTCGTTCTCAATTCCAGCAAAGCCTGGGCGCATCGAACGCTTTAAAAAGATCACATTTCCGGCGGATGCCACATCGAGGATCGGCATGCCATAGATAGGGCATCCTGGGGTTGTCTTCGCAGCTGGATTCACAACATCGTTTGCGCCAACAACGAGAACAACGTCGGTTTGAGGGAAGGTGGGGTTGACCTCTTCCATCTCAACCAATTGCTCGTACGGAACATTTGCTTCAGCGAGTAAAACGTTCATATGACCAGGCATGCGACCGGCGACCGGGTGGATGCCATAGGCGACATCAATTCCCTTGGCCGAAAGTAAATCAGCGAGTTCGCGCACTGTGTGTTGAGCTTGAGCCACGGCCAATCCAAAGCCAGGAACGATGACAACGCGCTGGGCATAGTTGAGCAAGATTGCGACATCATCAGGTGAGCCAGACTTTACTGGGCGAACTTCGGCGGCGCCTGTTGCAGCTTGTAGCTTGGCAGTAAATGCACCAAAGAGTGTGCCAAAGAGTGAGCGACCCATGGCTGCGGCCATGAGGCGGGTCAGAATTGTTCCGGAGGCACCCACGAGAGTACCGGCGACAATCAAAAGTGTTGCTTGTAGTACATAACCGCTTGCCGCAACGGTAAGGCCAGTAAAGGCGTTAAGAAGTGAGATAACGATCGGAACATCTGCGCCACCGACGGGGAGTACGAAGAGAACACCAAAAGCGAGTGCGAGTGCGCCCATAATGAGAAGTGGTGATGTTCCGCCGGTATGGATTACCCACGCCGCTGTTCCTAATACGCCAGCGAGTGTGCCGGCGATAACAAATCTGCCACCGGGGAATACCACGGGGCGAGTTGTCATGAGCTCTTGCAACTTCATAAAGGTAATGATCGATCCCGAGAATGAGATGCAACCGACAATCACAGTAAATACCGTGGCTAGTACTTCTGCGGTGGTAGCGCCGCTGCCCAACTTAAGATATTCAGTGGTGGCAACGAGGGCTGCGGCGCCACCACCAACGCCATTGAAGAGCGCTACTAGTTGTGGCATCTGAGTCATTTGAATTTTACGAGCCGCAGGTACGCCGGCAAGAACGCCAAAGGCAATCGCGCCAAGAATAAGTGGGAGGTGCTTATGGCTACTGCCGGGCGCCCAGAAGACCAAGACTGTTCCGATCGTGGCACCGATGGCGCCGATGATATTTCCGCGACGAGCCGATTTCGGTGAAGAGAGCCCCTTGAGGGCCATGATGAAGCAGACGGCGGCAACGAGGCCAAGTAAGTCATAGAGATTGCGATTCACCTACTTCACCTCCTTTTTCTTGCCTTTAAACATTTCGAGCATGCGGTCCGTTACGACAAAGCCACCCACCATATTGATGGTGGCAAGCACTACAGCAGCAATGGAAAGTCCAAGCTGGAGATTGTTGGAAGCATTATTGGCTACCGCAATCGCGCCCACCAGAATGATTCCGTGGATGGCGTTTGCACCAGACATCAAAGGCGTGTGAAGAGTTGTGGAGACTTTTGCTACTACTTCAAATCCCACAAAGACTGAGAGCACAAAGATCGAGAGAAGTGCTAGGCCATTACTCATTTCTTGGCTCCTTCTGGTGTGCGCTTGGCTCCATTGAAAGTGACGGTCGCTGCATCGATAATCTCGTCGGTGAAATCTGGGAGGACTTCGCCGGTGGGTTTGCCCTCCACTGACTTGGTCATGAGAAGAAGAAGATTGACGACGTTGCGACTAAAGAGCATAGAGGCGTGGAAGGGGAGTTGGCTCGGAACATCCTTGCCACCCCACATCCGAACACCATTGCTTGTCGTGACGATCTCACCAGGTTTGGTGCCCTCGACATTGCCGCCGGTTTCTGCGGCCAGATCAACGACAACCGAACCGGCTGACATCGTTGCAACCATGTCAGCTGTAACGAGCCGCGGTGCTGCGCG
>CAIXHZ010000095.1 GCA_903919375.1 uncultured Actinomycetes bacterium
ATACGCCGAGGGCGTAGAAGGAGACGAGCTTGTCGACCGATGCGTGGGTGAAGATAACCAAGAAGGTGGCAGCAGAGGCGAGCAAGATAATGCCGTTAGAAAATGCCAGGCGGTGGCCGCGCTTGGTGAGTTGGCGAGGCAGGAAGCCATCGTTGGCAACGAAGTTAACTAAGTATGGGAAGCCGCTGTAAGCAGTGTTAGCACCTGCGATCAGAATTAACATCGTTGTTCCCTGAACGACGAAGAAGAAGGCGTTACCAAATGTGCCGGTGCCAAGCGTTGCCTTAGCGATCTGGGAGATAACAGTTGGCGTTCCCTTGATGTAAGGAAACGCAAAGGTGGCATGGGCAAAGTAGGAGACGCCAAAGACGAGCGAGCCGAGAATGGCGGACATGACAACCAGGGTGCGACGAGCATTGTGGCCTTCTGGTTCGCGGAAGAGTGAGACGCCATCGGAGATCGCCTCGAGTCCAGTGAGCGAAGATCCACCATTAGCAAAGGCGCGCAGCAGAATAAATATTGCGGCAAAGGTTAAGAGGCCTTGGCCATGACCGAGTGGCACTGCGCCGGCTGCATGTGGATCGTACTTAGGAAGTGTGTGATTGATGCTGCGCCAAATACCCATTCCAAAGACAACTGCGAGGGATGAGGCAAAGAGATAGGTAGGAAGTGCGAAGGCGGCGCCAGCTTCTTTTACGCCGCGAAGATTTCCAAAGGTGAGGAGCGCAATTACGCCCAGGGTCATCCAGACTTTATAGGGATGCAATGAGGTAAATGTTGAGACGACCGCATCAATACCGGCGGCAGATTGAATAGCAACCGTCACGATGTAATCGAGCATCAAGGCAACAGCGGCAACTTGTGCGACTACTGGCCCGAAGTTATCTCGCGAGACGACGTAGGCGCCACCCGATTTGGTATAGAGCATCACCACTTCGCGATACGAGAAGGTAATGATCACCAAGACAAAGAGGACCACCGCAGTCATCGGCAACAAGATGCTAAATGCGGCGAGGCCGAATGCAGGAAGAAGTGCGAGGAGAATCTGCTCTGAGCCATAGGCCGATGATGAGATGCAGTCAGAAGAGAGAATGCCGAGTGCGAAGGTCTTGCTCAAGCGTTGGTGGGAAAGTGAGTGGCGGTTAAGGGCCTTGCCCAGGAAGGTCTTCTTGATCTTGTAGGAGATCGGATCTTTCAGGTGGGCATGCTCTTTGAGAACCATCGGTTCTGGGGCATCGTCGGTCCAGGCTTTGGGCACGGTGAAGTCACTTCCATCTCTCGGTCAGAAGGCCGATTTTACTTATCTAGCCAAGCGTATGCTTCTGCCATGCAATTGAAAACCGAGCTTTATATCGATGGCCAGTGGGTTCAGGGTGATGGCACCCTGCCCGTCGTAGATCCCAGCACCGGCGCCGTTATCGCTGAGGTAGCCACGGCCGGAGCGGCCGAATGTATGGCTGCGGTCGATGCCGCCCATAAGGCGTTGCCTGCGTGGTCTAAGACCGCCCCACGAGTTCGGGCCGAAATATTGCGCAAGGCCTTTGAAATCATGGTCGCCGAGAGCGATCACCTCGCCACCTTGATCTCCATGGAAAATGGCAAGGTCTTCTCTGACGCCAAGGGTGAAGTCGCTTATGCCGCCGAGTTCTTCCGTTGGTTCTCCGAAGAGGCAGTGCGCACTCCTGGAGACTTCCGCCTCTCACCTTCTGGCGATAAGCGAATCTTGGTCACCCACCAACCGATCGGTGTCTCACTCCTTATTACCCCGTGGAATTTCCCAGCCGCGATGGCCACCCGCAAGATCGGGCCCGCGCTCGCAGCTGGGTGCACCATGATCTTGAAGCCTGCTGGCGAGACTCCCCTCACCGCACTTTGGATCATGGACATCATGGAGCGCGCTGGTGTTCCTAAGGGCGTCATCAATCTCGTTCTGCCATCACAGACTGGTCCGATGATCTCCAAGATGCTGCATGATCCTCGCGTTCGCAATCTTTCCTTTACGGGATCAACCCAAGTCGGCCAACTCCTCATTCGTGAATCTGCCGATCTCGTTCTGCGCACATCAATGGAACTAGGCGGCAATGCGCCATTTGTTGTTCTGGATGATGCCAATATCGATGAAGCCGTAAAGGGCGCAATGCTCGCCAAGATGCGCAATGGCGGCGCTGCCTGCACCGCTGCTAATCGTTTCTTCGTTGCTCGTACAGTTGCTGATGAATTCATCACTAAATTTGCAGCCGCAATGGGTGCGCTCAAAGTCGCACCTGGTCTTGCCGATGGCGCTCAACTCGGTGCCAGCGTTTCGATTAAGGAACGTAACAAGATCGCAGAACTCGTCGATGCATCAGTCGCTGCCGGCGCCGAGGTAAAACTTGGCGCTACAACACCAGAAGGCCCAGGCGCTTTCTATCCCGCAACTGTCTTGGTTGTCGAAAAGAACAATCCGATTCTTAGCCAAGAAGTATTTGGACCAGTTGCTCCCATCGTTATCTTCGATACTGACGAAGAGGCGATTGAACTAGCCAACGCCACCGAATATGGCTTGATCAGCTATGTCTATTCCGAGGATCTCGCACGTGGTATTCGCACTGCCGAAGCCATTGAATCTGGAATGGTTGCGATCAACCGCGGTGTTATTTCAGATCCTGCTGCCCCATTCGGTGGTTACAAGCAATCTGGCCTCGGTCGCGAAGGCGGCTTCGATGGCATCCACGAATTCTTGGAGATCAAGTACATTGGAGTTGAGATTTAATTAGTAGCCGTGTGCCTGGTATCCCAAAGCGGCTAACGTCTCACTTTCAGCAATTCGATCAATAAGCGTGACAATTTTATATTTCTTTCGTTGCGGGAGTGGTTCATGACCTAATTCGCATGGAATGTTCTTGCTGGGATTTGGATCAAAGTTGTAGGAAAAAATTCCGTTTGCAAGTTGGTACTTGATTAAAATTCCTGATATCTGACTCGTCAACTCTCCCTCACTCAATAACTTTCGAGCATAATTTTCGAGACGGCTTTCTTGAGAATCCCTCAAGCTGAAAAATGCTGAGAGGAATTCATCTTCTTTATCGCGGTTGGGAAACGTTATTTGATCATGTGGCATTGGAAAAGTTGAGTAATTTGCCAGCGGGTGCGCTCTCTTCCATTTCATGAATTAATCCTAACTCAGGTACCACAATTGATGGCTCGCAGTGGATGAGGGGATTCGGTTTTACCAGCATATTGCCACTTCCCCGCAATGAAAGCTTTGGCGAATGCTATTCCAAACCAAATTGTTGGAATTTTATTTGTACAAATTACAAATATGTCATTGAGATCAACCTCTAGACCAGAATTAGAATTCTTTGAATCCATATTTGTGAATGGCCCATAAACGTGATCTCCCAACTCACCCTTTTTGTGAATTTCTAAGGTAATGAGTACCTGAGATTGAGAGACATTGCAGATTGACTTAACATTTACCTTAACCGCATTAATTTTACGATGTTTGGATAATGTCGTTGAAATGTGCGCATCATCAACTTCAAGTCTGCATTCTGGCTTTGGAACCTTTGTAGGGGTTGGAGTTGGAAGTGACGCGTAAGAGGAATGAGTTAAGACGGCTTGAGCCGCAATGATCGATATCAGTATGTAGGAAACTTTTCTCATTCCCCAAGAATCGGGCCATTAAGAATTCTATTTCACTAAATATCCACAGAGTTACTGAATGTAATTTCCCTCTGCAGAATAAATTTGGCGAAGGATTTCCGAGCGCCTGACTTACGATGATGGCAGTGGTTCCAAGTGAGCCAACTGCGATATTGATAAGTGAATCAGACGCCGCGAACGTAGTGAGCGGAGGATGAGGGATTTGAACCCTCGAGACTTTCGTCTACGCGTGTTCGAGACGCGCGCACTCGGCCGCTATGCGAATCCTCCGGTTAAATCTTAACAAGAATCTATGACTGCGCTAGTCGCTCTAGAAGCTCAGCATTCTCCTTCATTATTTTTTTGAGATGTTCCTTAAACTCAATATCTCGATCTGCATCTGAGACTTCTTCCATGAGCGAACTCCTATTCTGAATGAACAATATGAATTCATGAAGTTATCAAAGAAGTTCGATTACTCGTAGTAGATATTTTTCCCTGAATAAACATCGAGACTGACCTTACTTCGCTAATTTTGAGTACAAGAGGTCATACTCGGCGATGCTGAGGCCGAGCGCGTCAAGGACCTCCTTGCGGGGTGCGGTGGTTGCGTATCGCGCGATGTATTGCTGGAGGGCTTCTTCAATTACAGATTGGAATTGGCGCCCTTGCTTCCCCGCCAGATCGCGCGCTGCTTTTAAGAGCTCTGGATCAGCTTGCGAGGAGAACTTTTCGCGATTGATTGTCATGTGAACCCTCTCTTGATTCATCAAGATATATCATGATACCAAAGCTAAAGAAAAAGGCTGGCTAGGCGCCAACCTTTATTGGCGGAGGATGAGGGATTTGAACCCTCGATAGGTTTCCCTATACACGCTTTCCAAGCGTGCGCACTCGGCCGCTATGCGAATCCTCCAGTGAAGCGCCCTAACCTTATCGTGGAAGGCTCGGCGCTCCAATCGCAGTGCTCGCCCCTAAGATTGCCCCAGATCTCCCGTGCGGCGACACCGTACTGAACTCCCCCAGGGTAGGAATACAGCAAGGGTAGGTGCGCTCTGGCGGGTGTGCGGGAGGTCCCATTAATTTTGACCAACGACTAACGCTTCGAAAAGTAGATGATTAGAAAGGTGCGACGGTGTCACTAGCTCTCTATCGCAAGTACCGACCCTCGACCTTTGCTGAAGTCATCGGCCAAGAACATGTCACCGAACCACTTTCCAACGCACTCTCATCTGGAAAAGTTCACCATGCATATCTCTTTAGTGGTCCACGTGGTTGCGGAAAAACTTCTAGCGCTCGCATCATGGCGCGATCGCTTAATTGCGAAAAGGGTCCCACCCCAACTCCATGCGGTGAATGCCAATCATGTAAAGATTTAGTTGCTAATGGTCCGGGTTCTATCGATGTCATTGAAATGGATGCTGCAACTCACGGCTTAGTTGATGATGCCCGCGATCTTCGCGATAAAGCATTCTTCGCACCCGTTAATTCTCGCTACAAAATTTATATTATCGATGAAGCGCACCAGCTTGGTTCTGGCGCAGCTAATGCCCTTCTCAAAGTTGTGGAAGAGCCACCGCCACACGTTCTCTTTATCTTTGCTACCACCGAACCAGAAAAATTAATCTCAACAATTCGCTCACGTACCCACCATTACCCATTCCGGTTAGTACCACCAGGAATTCTTGCGGCGCATCTCGAAAAGATTTGTAATGCCGAAGGTATCAAAGTAGCTAAGGGCGTATTGCCACTCGTTGTTCGCTCATCCGGCGGATCAGTGCGCGACGCGCTCTCTGTTCTCGGTCAGTTGCTTGCTGGTGCCGGAAAAGAAGGCGTTACCTACGAAATTGCCATTCAATTGCTTGGCTATACCGATGGCGCACTTCTTGATGAAGCGATCGATGCCCTCGCTGCACATGATTCGGCAACACTCTTTAAGACTGTTGATCGTGTTATTGAATCAGGTCATGATCCCCGTCGCTTTACCCAGGACTTCCTAGAACGACTTCGCGATTTGATTATCGTCAGCGCTGTTGAAGATGATGCTAGCCATATCTTGCGCGAATTCCCCGAAGATCAGATGCAACGGATGCGCACTCAAGCAAACATGATGGGCACCGGAACTCTTATCCGCGCTGCCGATATCGCTGCCGAAGGCCTCACCCAAATGCGCGGCGCTACTGCCCCACGCCTACTTCTTGAATTGATCTGCGGACGCATGCTTCTGCCTGGCGCAGATGATGCTGGTTTGATCGCGCGCGTAGAACGACTCGAAAGAGTCGGAACGATTGTTCACCCTGCCTCTGAAAACCCAGTACCTCCTGTTGCAAGCAAGCCTGCTCCGGTGATCAAAGAAGCAGAAGTTAAGAAGATTGTCTCCGAGCAAGTAGAAAAAGTTCAGGCGGCTCAGGTTTCTGAACAACCAATAACAAAATCGAGCGACTTGCCTGCAATGAAGCCTGAACCGGTGGCGACCGAGGCAAAGCACAAAGCGGAGGTAGCGGCTGCATCACCTACCCCTGCCTCAACCCCAGTTGCGAAACCATCTGGTCCGATCGATATCGCGGGTCTCCGTCGCTTCTGGCCTGAAGTTATTGAGAATGTTAAAAAGCGTCGGCGTCTTACTTGGTCACTTCTCTCTGCCAGCGCACAAGTCTTATCGGTTGATGAGAAGGCCATCACAATTGGAATTGTTAATGCCGGGGCAAAGGAATCATTTGAACGTTCCGGCAGCGATGCAATTCTGCGCGATGCCTTCATAGATGTAACCGGCATGGACCGAGCGATCGTTGCAGTTGTCGATGCGCCCGGCGCTCAAGCACAAGCAGAGCGCACCGATGAAGATCCATCCGATGCCGATCAAATGTCCGGCCAGGAACTTTTGATGCGCGAACTCGGCGCACAAATCATCAGCAAGTCTGAAGGTTAGGCCACATGTACGAAGGCGCCATTCAAGATCTCATCGATGAGCTCGGTCGCTTGCCGGGTATTGGCCCCAAGAGCGCCCAGCGAATTGCTTTTCATATTATTCAATCCGAACGAGTCGATATCTCACGTTTGGTTGAAGTCCTTCGTACCGTGAAAGAGCGCGTGAAGTTCTGCACTGAATGCGGAAATATCACTGAAGAGGATCTCTGCAAGATCTGTCGCGATCCTCGCCGTGAGAAAGTTGCGATCTGCGTGGTTGAAGAGAGTAAAGATGTCATTGCGATTGAGAAGACGCGCGAATTTCGCGGCAAGTATCACGTCCTTGGTGGTGCGATTTCACCGATCGATGGCATTGGTCCAGAAAATCTTCGCATCCGTGAATTGATGGTTCGCCTCGGCGATACCGAGATCCAAGAAGTCATCATCGCCACCGATCCCAACCTGGAGGGCGAAGCGACAGCTACTTACCTAGCTCGTTTGATCAAGCCCCTGGGTCTCAAGATCTCCCGCTTGGCCTCAGGTCTGCCGGTCGGCGGAGATTTGGAATATGCCGATGAGGTAACCCTTGGCCGCGCCTTCGAAGGACGCCGCACGCTCGATTAAGCGATCCCGAAAAGTTCATCCGGAAAGTCTCATTATATGAAACGCTCAGGCGTCTTAAATAGTGAGAAAAATCCCCGATTAGCAAAATTTCTGACAACATGTGGCTATGGGATTAATCGTTCAGAAATATGGCGGCTCCTCCGTCGCTGATGCCGAAGGGCTCAAGCGAGTCGCCAATCGGATCGTGGCCACCAAGAAAGCTGGCCATCAAGTCGTCGTCGTGGTCTCAGCCATGGGCGATACCACCGATGAATTGCTCGAATTAGCAGAACAAGTCTCACCCATGCCCAATGGCCGCGAACTCGATATGTTGCTTACCGCGGGCGAGCGAATTTCAATGGCGCTGCTTGCGATGGCAATTGGAAATACTGGCCACGAAGCCCAGAGCTTTACTGGGTCACAAGCTGGCGTAATCACTACCTCCACCCATGGCCGCGCCCGCATTATCGATGTTGCACCTGGACGAATTCTCGATGCACTTAAAGAAGGTGCGATTGCGATTGTTGCTGGCTTCCAAGGAATTAGCCAAGATACAAAAGATGTAACAACACTGGGACGCGGTGGCTCGGACACAACTGCAGTAGCACTTGCCGCAGCACTCGATGCCGATGTCTGCGAGATCTACACCGATGTCGATGGCGTCTTCTCTGCCGATCCACGCGTTGTGCCAGCCGCTCGTAAATTAAAGACCGTTACTTACGAAGAGATGTTAGAACTCGCTGCCTCTGGTGCAAAAGTTCTGCACCTTCGTTGCGTGGAATATGCCCGTCGCTACAACTTACCGATTCACGTCCGATCATCATTTTCTAATAACGAAGGAACATGGGTGGTTAAAGACCATCCTGAAGGAGACGCTATGGAACAAGCAATCATCTCAGGCATTGCTCACGATAAGAGCGAAGCGAAGATCACCGTCGTTGGAGTTCCAGACCGAACTGGAATTGCAGCGCGCATCTTCCAAGCAATCGCTGATGCCGATATCAATATCGACATGATTGTGCAGAACGTATCTGCTGCGGCAACTGGTCTCACCGACATCTCTTTCACTTTGCCAAAGTCCGAAGGCGCCAATGCAACTGCGCTGCTCCATAAGATTCAAGGCGAGATTGGTTTCCAATCGATTCAATATGACGATCAAGTCGGCAAGCTCTCACTCGTTGGTGCTGGCATGCGTTCCCACCCAGGAGTAACCGCGACATTTTTCGCTTGCTTGGCTGACGCTGGTGTAAATATCGAAATGATCTCTACTTCAGAAATCCGCATCTCAGTTATTTGCCGGGAGAGCGATCTCGAAAAGGGCGTAAAAGCAGCGCATACCGCATTTGAACTCGACTCAACCGGGGAAGAGGCAGTTGTCTACGGAGGTACAGGTCGATGAGTAAGAAACTTCCTTCACTTGCAGTTGTTGGCGCCACCGGCGCAGTCGGAACAGTCATGCTCGATATCTTGACTAAGCGTCCTAATGTTTACGGCGAGATTCGTTTGATCGCATCTGCTCGCTCTGCTGGCAAGAAACTCTGGTGCCGCGGTGAAGAACTCACCGTTGTTGCGCTCTCTCCCGAAGCATTCGATGGAATCGACATTGCGATGTTCGATGTGCCCGACGAAGTCTCAGCCGAGTGGGCACCGATTGCTGCTGCTCGTGGAGCTGTAGTCGTTGACAACTCCGGTGCGTTCCGTATGGATAAAGATGTGCCACTTGTTGTTCCAGAGGTTAACCCTAAGGATGCTAAGAAACGTCCTCGTGGAATTATCTCAAACCCAAATTGCACAACGCTCTCGATGATCGTAGCGATGGGCGCACTCAATAAAGAGTTTGGCCTCAAAGAACTCGTCGTCTCTTCCTATCAGGCTGCTTCGGGCGCCGGTCAAGAAGGTATCGATACCTTGCGCGCACAGATCTCAGCTGTAGCTGGCACCAACGCTGGCGATAATTCCGGCGACTCTCGCGCCTTCATCAATGATCTCGGACCTTTCCCGGCGCCGCTTGCACTCAATGTTGTGCCATGGGCTGGTTCGCTCAAAGAAGATGGTTATTCATCTGAGGAACTCAAAGTTCGCAATGAATCACGCAAGATCCTTGGTATGAAAGATCTCAAAGTCTCTGCGACCTGCGTGCGCGTTCCAGTACTAACAACTCACTCGCTTGCAGTTCACGCAACTTTCAAGAAGAAGGTCTCGCGCAAAGATGCGATGAAAGTCTTAGCAAAGGCCGATGGCGTGAAGTTGCATGATGATGTCGAAAATAAGATCTTCCCAACGCCAGCAGAAGTTGTAGGAACTGATCCAACCTGGGTCGGTCGCGTTCGCCAGTCGCTTGATGATAAGAAATCACTCGATCTCTTCCTCTGTGGTGACAATCTTCGTAAGGGCGCTGCCCTCAATACCGCTCAGATTGCCGAACTGGTAGCAGTGGAATTCAGCAAGAAATAAGTAATTAATCCCTAAGCCCGTACACTTGCGAACATGAAAACCATGGTCGCTGGAGGTACGGGCTTAGTCGGCTCTGCCCTCGTGCGTCATCTGGAATCTCAAGGCCAAGAAGTTTTGAGCGTCAATTCCAAAGTGGTTGACCTACTGGATCGCAAAGCGACCTTTGAATTCGTGGCCGACCATAAGCCCAGCACCATCATTGATGCGGCAGCTCGGGTCGGTGGAATCGGTGCCAACAACACCTACCCCGTCGATTTCCTATCACTCAATATTCAAATCCAGACCAATCTCATGGATGCAGCGCATGCAGCAAAGATCCCCAATTTTCTCTTCCTGGGGTCAAGCTGCATCTATCCACGCGATTGCGCTCAGCCCATTAAAGAGGAGTACCTCCTCACTGGGCCGCTCGAGGCGACCAATTCAGCATATGCCGTTGCCAAGATTGCGGGAATCGAATTAATTAAGTCTTATCGCAAGCAGTACGGCTATAAGTGGATATCGGCGATGCCGACCAATATGTACGGCCCGAACGATAATTTTGATCTCGAAAATAGTCATGTCTTTCCAGCGCTTATTCGTAAATTTGCCGAAGCAAAGGCGACGGGAAGTCCAGTCACTTTGTGGGGCAGCGGATCTCCGATGCGCGAATTCCTCCATGTCGATGATCTAGCTAAAGCTTGTTTGGTTTTGCTCGAGAAATACGATGCGCCAGAACATATCAATGTCGGTACTGGAATTGATGTCACGATTAAGGAGCTCGCCACCACAATTGCAGCTGCAACTGGCTTTGAAGGCGAAATAATTTGGGACTCAACAAAGCCCGATGGAACACCGCGCAAAGTTATGGATGTTTCCCGCATCAAAGCCCTAGGCTGGCAACCAGAGATTTCATTGGCGGCGGGAGTCGCCTCGACAGTTAAGTGGTACCACGAGAACAAGATGGGGAAGTAATGACAACCAAGCGCGCCTTTATCACCGGAATTACTGGACAAGATGGGTCTTACCTCACCGAGTTCTTGCTCGATAAGGGATATGAAGTTCATGGCTTGATTCGTCGCTCATCTTCTTTTAATACCGGACGTATCGATCACATCTATGAAGATCCACATACTCCTAATCCAAAACTCACTTTGCATTATGG
>CAIXHZ010000096.1 GCA_903919375.1 uncultured Actinomycetes bacterium
CACTCGAATTGCAGAACTCTTTACCGTGGCGCTGGATTGTGAAATTACTATCGAGGCCAACCCCGATACTGTTTCACTGGAATCCCTTGAGGCACTTCGTGCTGCAGGCATCAATCGCATCTCCTTCGGAATGCAATCGGCAGTACCCCATGTCTTAGCCGCGCTCGATCGCACTCACAATCCTGAAAACGTTTTAAAAGCAACCAATTGGGCGCGCCAAGCCGGCTTTGATGAAGTCAGCGTTGATCTCATTTATGGCGCCCCAGGCGAATCTCTCCAGGATTGGCAAGAGACACTGGATATCGCTCTCGCTCTTCCTATTACTCATATCTCTGCCTACGCGTTGATCGTGGAAGAGGGAACTAAATTGGGAGCCCAAGTAAAACGTGGCGAAGTTGTAATCCCTGATGGTGACGAAACTGCTGAAAAATATTTGCTAGCCGATCGCGCCTTCGAGGCGGCAGGTTTTAGTTGGTATGAATTAAGTAACTGGGCAAAGCCCGGAAGTTTTTCTCGTCACAATATGGCCTATTGGGTCAACGCCAATTGGTGGGGAGTTGGTCCGGGCGCGCACTCACACATCAATGGCAGACGATTTTGGAATGTGAAACACCCCAAGGCATATCGAGATCGCATTGCTTCCGGTGTGTCACCGGCGCAGGACCTTGAGATTTTGACGCCAGCAGAGAAAGAGTCTGAACGGATTATGCTCGGAATCCGGTTGCGAGAAGGTCTTTCGCTCCAAACGTTAAGTGAGATCCAACGCAACCGTGCCTCACTATTCCTAGAGCGCGGTTCGCTTGATCAAGCGGCATGGGCAGCAGGTTCGCTCATTTTGACCGACGAGGGTCGGCTTGTGGCCGATCTGATCGTCCGCGAAATCTTGTTGTAGTACCTTCTGCCTATGCACGATCGTCAATTAGAGATTCTCCGAGCAATTGTCGATGAGTATGTCCAAACACAGGAGCCAGTAGGTTCAAAAGCGATAGCGGAGCGACATGCCTTGGGAGTCTCGCCTGCCACAATCCGCAACGACATGGCGGCCCTTGAAGACGCGGGTCTCATCACTCAACCACATACCAGTGCTGGCCGAATTCCTACCAATAGTGGCTACCGTCTCTTTGTAGATCGAATCTCCACCATCAAACCGCTCTCTGGCGCAGAACGTCGTGCGATTGAAAGTTTCATGGAAGGCGCAACTCACATTGAAGATGTTGCGGCCCGGGCAAGTAAATTGCTCGCACAGATCACGCAACAAGTGGCCGTTGTGCAAGTACCGTCGCAAGAGAAAGTCATCCTCTCCGGCACTGCAAATTTGGCAAAATCCAATCACGAGCAAGCTGCCGCACTTCACCCCATTCTGGAAGCACTCGAGGAGCAGGTTGTCCTCCTTCGATTGCTTTCTGATGCAAACAGTTCCGTGACAGTCCGGATCGGGGAGGAGCAACGTGATACCGCTCTCAAAACAACGAGTTTGGTCTCACTGGGATATGCCGCCGGCGAGCAAGCAAAGGGCGCAATCGGTATTCTTGGGCCCACGCGCATGGACTATGCAAATTCCATGGCAGCGGTTCACGCGGTGGCCCGCTATGTAGAACGATTCTTCATTGAGTCCTAATCGCACACCTGCAGGAGAGAATATTTAATGGCTGATCATTACCAAGTTCTTGGCGTGGGCCGCGACTCATCAGTAGATGAGATTAAGAAGGTCTATCGCAAATTGGCTCGTGAGTACCATCCAGATATCAATCCGGATCCGTCGGCTGCTGAGAAATTTAAAGATATTACAACTGCTTACGAAGTATTGAGCGATCCCGAAAAACGTCAACGCTATGACATGGGTGGGGATCCATTTGGCGGCGGCGGATTTGGTGGAGCGAACTTTGGCTTTGGTGACATCATGGATGCTTTCTTTGGCGGCGGTGCTTCATCACGAGGTCCTCGTCCGCGGATGCGCGAAGGTCAAGATGCACTCCTACGAATTGAAGTAGACCTCTTCGAAGCCTGCTTTGGAGTGGATCGAGAGATCAGTGTGGATACTGCAACTATTTGCGAGAAGTGCCAGGGCAGCGGATGTGCTAATAATTCGCGGCCTGCCACATGTGGAATCTGTAAGGGTCGCGGTGAAATCCAACAAGTTACTCGTTCCATTATCGGGCAAGTGATGAGTTCAAGACCATGCACAAATTGCCAAGGGTATGGCTCAGTTATCTCCGATCCCTGCGGTGAGTGCGCTGGCGATGGACGAGTGCGTGCTCGTAAAACGATGACCGTTAAAGTTCCTGGCGGAGTAGAGACCGGTAACCGAATTCATATGTCTGGCGCCGGCGAGGTCGGCCCTGGCGGTGGACCCGCAGGTGATCTCTACATCGAGATCGTGGAACGCGAACATGATTACCTAATTCGCGACGGCCACACTCTTCATGTCTCCGTAGATATCTCTATGTCGGCTGCGGCGCTCGGAACTTCATTTGTTATCGAGACTCTGGACGGCGAACGAACTGTCGAGGTAAAACCCGGTGCGCAGAGTGGATCAACGGTCGTCCTCAAAGATTTGGGCATGACCAAACTTCGCAGTGGTGGACGGGGAGACTTGATTGTCCATCTCGAGGTTCACACGCCAACGAAATTGAAAAAGGATGAAGAGGAATTGCTGAAAAAGCTTTCGCAGCTCCGCGGTGAAAA
>CAIXHZ010000097.1 GCA_903919375.1 uncultured Actinomycetes bacterium
CGAGAACCTTCTCGTCATTCTTGAGACCCGACTAGATAACGTGGTTTTCCGTGCCGGCTTTGCAAAGAGTCGCGACATGGCACGTCAGCTTGTTCGTCACGGTCACTTCTTGGTTAACGGTAAGAAGGTAAACATTCCTTCATTCCGCGTTACTCCAATGGATGTCATCGATGTTGTTCCAGCTTCACAGGAAACCACACCATTCATCGTCGCAAGCGCTGAACTGGGTGAGAAGGCAGTCCCAGCGTGGATGGAAGTTGTTGGATCAAAGCTACGTATTTTGGTTCACGCACTCCCAACTCGCCCTGTGATTGATACTCAGGTTACCGAGCAGCTCATCGTTGAACTTTATAGCAAGTAATTTTTAGCCCATTTAACCGACCGGGAGATCAAATAGTGGATCTCCCAGACAGACGGAGGAAATAAGTGCTCATTGCACAACGCCCCATCCTCACCGAGGAAGTAGTAAGCGAATACCGTTCACGTTTCATTATCGAACCGTTGGAACCAGGTTTTGGTTACACACTTGGTAATTCTTTACGCCGCACTCTGCTCTCATCTATTCCTGGCGCTGCTGTCACAAGCATCCGCGTGAATGGTGTCCTTCATGAGTTCTCTACCATTGAAGGCGTTAAGGAAGATATCACCGAGATCGTTCTTAATATCAAGAACCTCGTGCTCTCATCCGATAACGACGAGCCATCACTTCTTTACATCCGCAAGAACGGTGAAGGTGTCGTTACTGGCGCCGATATCGCAGTTCCTGCTGGCGTTGAAGTCCATAACCCAGAACTTCACATCGCAACCCTCAACTCAAAGGCGAACCTCGAAATCGAGCTCACCATCGAGCGCGGTCGCGGTTATGTCACAGCCGTTTCGAACAAGGTAGCTGGCGGAGATATCGGTCGCATTCCGGTTGACTCCATCTACTCACCTGTTCTTCGCGTGACCTACAAGGTCGAAGCAACTCGCGTTGAACAACGCACCGACTTCGATCGCTTGATCGTCGATGTTGAGACAAAGCGCTCCATGAAGCCAGGAGATGCAATGGCATCAGCTGGAAAGACTTTGGTTGAGCTCTTCGGTCTTGCTCGCGAACTCAATGTTGATGCTGAAGGCATCGAAATGGGGCCATCCGTACAAGATGCTGCGCTCGCTGCTGATCTCGCTCTTCCTATCGAAGATCTCGATCTCACCGTTCGCTCCTACAACTGCCTCAAGCGTGAAGGTATTCACACTGTGGGCGAGCTCGTAGGCCGTTCAGAAGCAGATCTCATGGATATCCGTAACTTTGGTTCAAAGTCGATCGATGAAGTGAAGGCAAAACTTCACTCCATGTCACTTCAGTTGAAGGACAGCCCAATCGGATTTGATCCAACAAAGCATGCCAACTACGGCACCAACGACGATGATTCAACTGACGTTGAGTCAGAGCAGCTCTAGGAGAACGAAATGCCAAAGCCAAGTAAAGGTCCACGCCTCGGAAGTGGTCCATCACACGAAAGATTGTTGCTAGGCACTCTGGCTGAGCAGCTCTTCGAACACGGCAAGATCACCACAACAGAGACCAAGGCCAAGCGTCTTCGTCCGTTGGCTGAACGCTTGATCACTCAAGCTAAAGCAAATGATCTCTCTGCCCGTCGCCGCGTCTTGATGACAATCGGAAATAAGGATGTTGTCCATCATCTCTTCACAGCGATTGCACCTCGCTTTGCAAAGCGCCCTGGCGGATACACACGTATCACCAAGGTCGGCCCACGCAATGGCGATAATGCACCAATGGCGGTTATCGAACTTCTTAACGACTAATCCTCGTTACCTATTTCGACCAAGCTAAGAATTACCATGGCGCTACCCACTCTCAACCCTGAGAGTGGGTTTCGTCGTTTACGGATCGAATTAAGTTATGACGGTACCAATTTCAGCGGTTGGGCCGCTCAGCCCGATTACCGCACGGTTCAAGCCGTCCTTGAAGAAGCCCTCTCCATGCTTGCCCATCGCCCCGTAACCACGGTTGTTGGTGGGCGTACCGATGCTGGCGTGCATGCGCTCCAACAATTCGTTCACGTGGATATTCCCGAAAATCCGCCATTTGCCGATATCGATCCTAAAAAGTCATGGGCTGATTGGAATATCCCTAACTGGACATACCGCCTCAATCGAATTCTCGATGAAGATATTCGCATCATCTCGGTGGAGGAGGCTTCTGAACATTTTCATGCTCGCTTCTCCGCGCTCGAGCGCCATTATGTCTACAAGATTGCCGATGGTCTCATGACGCTGCCACCGCTTGCACGCTTCGATGTCGCTCCTTGGTATCGACACCTCGATGAAAATCTCATGAATGAGGTAAGTGCAAAACTTCTTGGCGAAAATGATTTCAAAGCATTCTGTAAATTTCGCGAAGGTTCAACAACTATTCGTAATCTTAAGAAATTTCATTGGTATCGCCTTGACAATGGCTACTTAGCAGCCGATGTTGTTGCCGATGCATTCTGTTACTCGATGGTGCGCAATCTCGTTGGCGCTGCAGTCTGTATTGGCGAGGGTCGCTTCCCGCAAGAGTGGATGCTCGACCTTCTCAATAATCGCGAGCGAGTCTCTGATAGCTATGTCTTTCCGGGGCGGGGCCTGACCTTAACGAAAATTCTTTATCCAGAGGCAAGTGAGCTCTATCAGCGCTCTTTGCAAACCGTTGGCAGAAGAGACGAAGAGTAACCTCGCAAATACCTCGCATTTACTTATAAACCGTTACACAGTTAATAAATTCTTCGTTAATCTCTCCACTTTTATCTCTCGCAGACCTATATTTTCATCATGCACCATCTGAACAAAAATTACGCAGAGTCGAGAATTCTTGTCGCTGACGATAACGAGGATATTCGCGAACTTATTATCTTTATTCTCACTGATGCCGGCTTCCATGCAATTGGCGCTGCTGATGGCGAAGAAGCGCTTGTCATACTCCACTCCGGTCTTATCGATCTAGCGCTACTCGATGTCATGATGCCCGGCAAGAGCGGCCTTTCCATTCTAAAGGCAATCCGAAACTCACCAGAGAGTTCACTCTCCGCCCTTCCTGTCATTCTCATCTCCGCTAAATCTCAAGGCGCCGATATCGATAGTGGTTTAGCGTTGGGAGCAAATTCCTACATCATCAAGCCCTTTAAAGCACCCGCCCTTCTCTCTGAGATTTCATCGACTCTCGCTAGCATCGGTGCCCGATAAATGAGTCATACACCCCAACACATTGAATCGGATATTGAAGGCCAGACGCGTTTTCGCCTGACCAAGTGGCAACTCTTCACTGCCACTATCACGGCGGCAGTGTTACTTATCTTTGCTATCTCGGCCCTCAACAATTCGCAGGCAGCGGTGCGGGAGGGCAAACTACTGAGTGATGCCCGAACTCCAGCTACAGCAATCATCCTCACGCAACGAGAGAGCTTGCTCTACCTCACTCGATACTCAGAATATTTAGCTGGGGGAGTCGATCATCAAACGGTAGAGAGGGCACGGGCAAACCTTGAGGTGCGATTAAAGGGCTTGAAAGTCCAGGGATTACCCAACGATTCCAGTATCGATCCAACATTTCTTAAAGCTCTTCACTCATCGGATGAGCTGTTGATGATGGCGCCCCCGGGAATCTTGCCGGAGAAACTACGTCCTGAAATCTGCATGATGGCTACTCCCATCATCGATCAATTGGCGCAAGCCACACGAGCGCTGATCAACTCCTATCAAAGCGCCGTCGATCGTCAGATTCATGAGCTCTCAGTAGCTCGCGAGCAGGTAGCCGAGCGAGATTTGGGGCTTCTTCTCCTCTTCCTCGCACTGAGCCTCCTCCTTCTCATTTGGGTGGGCGCTACTAGCCGAAATCGACTACGAAAGATTCGCCAAAAAATTCGCGATGAAGGGCAGGCGCTCTCGGAGACGCGCGAACAACTTGAAGAGAGCCAACGATCGCTTCTGACGCTGCAGAGTTTGAACGAGGCAAAGAATGAATTTATCGCCACAGTCAATCACGAACTACGGACTCCGCTGACCTCTATTTCCGGCTACATTGACTTGATTCGATCACGCCTGCAAAAAGGTATGAGTGGCGCTGAAATCTCACCTCTGGTCGATACCTTAGCTCGCAACGCCGATTCACTCTTAGACCTGGTAGAGAGCATGCTCTCCATTTCGCGCTTGGAGTCAGCTGATTTCCGCAGCGATTTCAATAAATTAGATCTCTTTGAAAATCTCTCGAGTGCACTTTTTGTTCTTGAACCAGAGCTCCATCGGGCTGGGATTCACATCGCCCTAGAGGGCGAGCGAGATAGGTACATCATTGATGGAAATTATGCACAAATATCGCAAGTCTTTATCAACCTAATCTCCAATGCTATTAAGTTCAGCCCAGCCGATTCGACTATCACCATCACTTTCACCGAGCGCGTGACTGACGAAGGGTGCACCGTGGTCGCAGTTGCGATCCAAGATCAAGGTATGGGAATTCCGCCAGAAGATATTGATCAGCTCTTCACTCGTTTCTTCCGTGCTCGAAATGCGGTAGATGAACATAAGCCCGGAACGGGGTTGGGCTTGGCGATTGTGCAGAAGATTCTCTTCCTTCACGGCGGAGATGTCGCCATCACATCAGAGCTCAATAACGGGACTCGAGTCACCATTGAAATTCCTGAAGGTATATCTACCACTGAAGAGCTGATTGCTGAGCGACGAGTCCCAGTTCTTCAACGCGCGCTAGCGCGAATCACTGATGCGCCAGTAGATCACCTAGCAGAACTGATGCATGAGATAGGCGGTGCCATTGGTTTCTATGGTTGTGAAAAAGCCGGTGAAGCTCTCTTGGAAATATCTCGATTGCCTATCACCAGTGAGAGCAAGGTAAAAGCACTATCAATTCTGACTTTTGCGCTCACTGAAGTTATCGAAAACGGAAAAACAACTGATAAAGGAGGGGAGTTCGAAATATGAATGGAGAACTCGTACTTGTAGTAGATGACAATGAAGATATTCGACTCTTTGCTAGAAAATCTTTAGAGCCAGAAGGTTTTCGAGTAATTGAAGCACACGATGGCACAAGTGCGCTCCGCACTTTCGCTGAGACCGAGCCCGCAGTTATTCTTCTCGATCTCACTATGGGACAGCCCGACGGTTTTGAAGTTTGCCGGGAGATTCGCAAACGCTCGAACGTTCCCATCATCATGTTGACTCATCGCGGGGAAGAGGTGGATGAGGCGATCTGCTTAGCTGCAGGCGCTGACGATTACTTAACCAAACCAGTCTCTTCACGCATCCTCTCATTGCGCGTTGCCAATCAATTGCGCCGCTTATCTGCGACTCTCCCGCCTAAAGCTGATGTCATAACAGCAGAGAGCTTGGCTCTTAATCTTGAGAGTCGGGAGTTAATGGTTGGTCAGACTCATGTGCCATTGACTAAAACTGAATATGAATTTCTTCGTCTGCTTATCTCGCAACCGGCGAAGGTATTTACTCGGGAGGAGGTCATTCGAGCGATAGGTGGCTCAGTGGAGTACTCAAGTGATCATCTGCTCGATACCCATGCTTCGCGCCTGCGCCTGAAGATTCAAGGTGCCGGGGGAGTGCGAGTGATCTCCGCTATTCGAGGAGTGGGCTATCGCCTCACGCCAGGATTGGCGAAATAGCCTCAAAAAGGCCAATTTTCACGCTCAAAGTAGCTTCGATCGGGCGCAAATGAGGGTCAGAAGTCGTTGAGATTGGCCATTTTGACCCAAGGCCACGCGGAGAGGTAACCTGCTCCTCTGCTTACAGTCCGTTAGGGCTAGAGGCGCAACCTAATAATCAGCTAGAAAGAGAGATCCCTCGTGCGCACATTTACACCAAAAGCCGGTGACGTTACACGTAAGTGGCATGTCATTGATGCAGAAGGCGTTGTACTAGGTCGTCTTGCTAGCCATGCAGCAGTCCTTCTTCGCGGAAAGCATAAGACCACTTTCGCACCACATATCGACATGGGTGACTTCGTTGTTGTCATCAATGCCGAGAAGGTTGTCCTCACGGGACAAAAGGCTGGCCAGAAGTTTGCGCACCACCACTCAGGTTTCCCAGGCGGTATGACATCTGTTGTCTACTCCGATCTTCTTAAGCAAGACCCAACACGTATTGTCGAGAAGGCAATCCTCGGAATGATCCCTAAGAACAAGCTTGGTCGCAGCGTCGGCACAAAGCTCAAGGTGTACGCGGGTCCAACACACCCACATGCTGCGCAGAATCCAACAGCATATGAATTCAAGCAAGTTTCCCAGATCGTAGCGAAGTAACAGGAGCCCAGTTAAATGTCAGATTTCGAAACAACAATCGATACCGAATTGGATGAAGTTCCAACTTCATACAGCAGCACAACACCAGGCGCCGCAACAGGTCGCAAGGGAGTAGTTGCTCCTGGAGGCGGTACCGGTCGTCGTAAAGAAGCTGTTGCTCGCGTTCGTCTTATTCCTGGTTCAGGAAAGTGGACAGTAAACGGCAAGACTCTCGATGTTTACTTCCCTAACAAAGTTCACCAGCAGCTCGTATCAGAGCCATTCCGCACCGTTGGTGCTGAAGGTTCATTCGATGTAATCGCCCGCATCAATGGTGGCGGAACATCAGGACAAGCTGGAGCACTTCGCCTCGGCGTTGCTCGCGCACTCAACGAGATCGATGTTGATGCAAACCGCGCCGCTCTTAAGAAGGCAGGCTTCTTGTCTCGTGACGCACGTGTCATCGAGCGTAAGAAGTACGGTCTTAAGAAGGCACGTAAGCGTTCACAGTACTCAAAGCGCTAATTCACTTCTTACATATCCTCTGCGATTAATGGCTCTCTTCGGCACCGATGGTGTGCGAGGCCTTGCCAATAAAGATCTCACTGCAGAACTAGCACTCGATCTCGCCGTTGCCGCTGCGCATGTCTTAGGCGAGGCGGGTGCTTTTTCCGGTCATCGCCCGAAAGCAATTGTCGGACAAGATTCACGCGCATCCGGTGAATTCCTTGAAGCGGCAGTAATCGCCGGTCTTGCCAGCGCAGGCGTTGATGTCTATCGCGTCGGAGTCTTACCCACTCCAGCAATCGCACATTTAGTAGCCGAAAGCGGCGCTGATCTTGGCGTCATGATTTCGGCATCGCACAACCCCATGCCAGATAACGGTATTAAATTCTTCTCTAAAGGCGGCGGAAAACTCGATGACGCAGTTGAAGCGCTCATTGAAGCTCGTCTTAACGAGCCCTGGGTGCGCCCCATTGGCCGCGATGTTGGCCGCGTTATCGTTGATGAAAGCGCAGCACAGCGATATATCTACCACCTACTGAGTTCACTAACTCACTCACTTTCCGGACTAACCATTGTGGTCGATTGTGCCAATGGCGCATCCTCTGACGTGGCTCCGGAGACATATGCTCGAGCTGGCGCACAGGTCATTGCTATCTCTGCCGAACCCAATGGCTGGAATATCAACGATAACTGCGGTTCTACCCATTTAGAGAATTTGATCGCCCAAGTAAAGGCGCGCGGCGCCGATATTGGAATTGGTCATGATGGTGATGCTGATCGTTGCTTAGCTATCGATGCGCACGGCAACATTATTGATGGTGATTTCATTATGGCAATCCTTGCCACAAACATGAAAGTTTCGACGGTAGTCGGCACCGTTATGTCCAACTTAGGCTTTGTAAAAGCAATGGCAAGTAGTGGCATTAAAGTGGAAAAGACTGCAGTCGGCGATCGCTATGTCCTGGAAAACATGATTGCACATAACCACACCTTGGGCGGCGAACAATCTGGGCATATTATTTTGCGTGAATTTGCTAATACAGGGGATGGTCTCTTGACCGCTCTTCATCTCATGCAGGTCATGGCAGTTACCGGCAAGCCACTTCACGAGTTAGCTCAAGTTATGAAGCGCTTCCCGCAAGTACTTATTAACGTCAAAGATATTGATAAATCCAAACTCGATTCCTCGGTTGCAATTTCTGCGGCGATCGCAGCCGCTGAGGCAACGCTTGGGGAGAGTGGCCGGGTATTGGTCCGCGCATCGGGCACTGAATCACTCGTTCGTGTGATGGTGGAAGCCGAAAGCGAGCCACAAGCGCAAGAAATCGCATCTCATCTCGCCGAAATAGTAAGATCTGAACTGAAGTAAACCCCGCATCAGTAGATTTTTAAAGGAGCCCTTACATGTGTGGCATCGTCGGATACACCGGTAAGGCAGCAGCACTCTCACCCGTCCTCGAAGGACTTCGCCGCTTGGAGTATCGCGGTTATGACTCTGCCGGTATCGCACTTGCAGTTGATGCAGGCGGCCCGCTCTGGGTAGAAAAGCGTGCTGGCAAACTCGGCAATTTAGAGGAAATTTTAGGCGATCAAGTTCCGGCATCACATGCTGGTATTGGGCACACTCGCTGGGCAACGCATGGCGGACCCACCGACACTAATGCTCACCCACATCTCGATAATGAAGGCAAACTCGCCCTCATTCACAATGGCATCATCGAAAACTATGTCGAACTTCGCGCCGAACTAGAAAAGCGCGGACATATCTTTAAATCTGAGACCGACACCGAATCAGTGGTACATCTGCTTTCAGATGCTCGCAAGGCACACCACGGCGATCTCGCCGCTGCGATGCGCGAAGTCTGTGGCCAATTGCGCGGCTCCTTTACTCTTCTGGCAATTCATTCCGATGAGCCAGGTCGCATCGTGGGCGCTCGCCGCAACTCACCACTCGTTGTTGGCGTGGGCGATGGCGAAAACTTCTTGGCATCAGATGTTGCTGGCTTTATTGAATTCACTAAGCATGCGATCGAGCTTGGACAAGATGAGATCGTCGACATTACATCCAACTCGATTGTCGTCACTGATATCAATGGCACCGTTCTAGAGCCTCGCAAATACGAGATCTCGTGGGACGCCTCTGCAGCTGAACGCGGTGGCTACGACCATTTCATGTTGAAAGAGATTTACGAACAACCCAAGACCATCGCAGACACATTAATCGGCCGCGTTGCGGGTCTTGATCCAGAGATTACTGCCGGAATCGATCTCACCGGAGTTACTAAAGTTGTGATCATTGCCTGCGGAACTGCTTTCCATGCTGGTCTAGTCGGCAAATATGCAATCGAGAAATGGTCTGGGCTGACTGTTGAAGTCGAATTAGCTTCTGAGTATCGCTACCGCGAACCAAGTGTTGATGCCAATACTTTAGTTATTCCGATCTCCCAATCCGGCGAGACAATGGATACGTTGATGGCGATGCGTTATGCGCGCAGTCACGGCGCCCGCGTCTTCTCAGTCTGCAACACCAATGGCTCCACAATTCCGCGTGAATCCGATGCCGTTCTCTACACCCACGCGGGTCCAGAGATCGCTGTGGCTTCAACCAAAGCATTTACTGCGCAATTGATCGCGATGTATTTACTCGGACTTCACTTCGGCCGTATCCGAGGCGTACTTTCTGACGCTGAACAAGAAGCGATCGCACTGGAACTCGCTGAACTACCGGCGAAAGTCGAACAAGTTCTTGAGACAGTAGAACCACTTCGCGCACTTACTCGCCAATTTAAAGATGCTACCTCCATGCTCTTCTTGGGACGCCACGTTGGTTTCCCTACTGCGCTCGAAGGCGCTCTCAAGCTCAAAGAGTTGGCCTACATGCACGCGGAAGGCTTTGCTGGTGGCGAACTCAAACATGGTCCCATCGCACTTATCGATCAAGGCACTCCAGTCGTTGCCATCATGCCATCGGCACATTCGGTCTTGGCCGAAAAAATGGCGAGCAATATTCAAGAGGTAAAGGCGCGTGGCGCAATCATCATCGCCATCTCTGATGCACCGCTTGCATCTGCAGATCATTTAATTCGCATCCCAGCAGTTCATGATTTCCTTCAACCAGTATTAGCCGTCGTTCCGCTTCAGGTAATTGCCTATGAGATGGCGATAGCTCGTGGCAACGATGTTGATCAGCCTCGCAACTTGGCTAAATCAGTAACTGTTGAGTGAAATGAATCGCCGAAAGGAGATGGTCCGAGCGCTGCAGATTTCTGCAGGACTCTTCCTTGGATTTCTTCTGACGACTGAGCAAATTCTCACCAAAGGCTGGCTCTATAACGTCGATCACCATATCCAGCGCATGAAGCATTACTCCATTCACGGATTTGCTAGCCATGTTTTACTTGCAATCGATGATCTCGGCCTTCGTTGGTTCACCGCCACTGTATTAATCACCGCCTCGGTTTTAATAAGTTGGAGATTTAAATCTTTCCGCCCACTCAATCTCTCACTCCTGGCTCTCCTAGCGCTCAATGGCGTTGTTGGGGCTTCGAAAATATTCTTTGGACGCACCAAGCCGCGCTTATTTTTGGATGAGCTCCACCAAGGGGGAATGTCCTATCCGAGCGGCCATGCAGCAAATGCGCTGATCTCATGGGGCTTGCTCGCATATTTGATTTATACCTACACAAAGAAGGGCCCGTTCCGAGGTATTCGCTTCTATTGGGTAGCCGCACTCTTTACGATCAGCATGAGCATCGTCTCTCTCATCCGCCGAACCCATTGGTTCTCCGATCTGCTGGGCGGATTGCTACTGGGTGGCTCTATCCTCTTGGCACTCATCGCTATTGATCGATTTGTTCCATCAAGTAAGCAGCCTTCCTAGTGGCGATCATGGGTATCGGCATCGATGTGGTGAATATCGAACGCTTTCAAGAATCACTCGAGCGCACACCTTCAATGGTTGATCGCATCTTTACTCCAGCCGAGTCAGCGTTAAAGATCGCCTCACTCGCTGCCCGATTTGCCGCTAAAGAAGCGTTGGCAAAAGCGCTCAATGCAAAAGCCGCATTCAATTGGCAACATGTAGAGATTAAGAGCGAAGCAACAGGCAAGCCTTATTTTGAATTTACTGGGGAGATGGCAGAACGCTTGAAAGATAATAAAGTGCATCTCACGCTTTCGCACGACGCTGGAATCGCATCTGCCATGGTGATTGTGGAGGAGCTATGAGAGATCATAACCGCGCAGAAGTTCGAGTGAACCTCGACGCCATTGCTGCAAATATCAGACATCTCATGCGTGGCGTGGATGGCGATTTTCTCGCGGTTGTTAAAGCCGACGGTTATGGCCATGGCCTCATACCGGTCGCAAAGACTGCGCTTGCCGCTGGTGCCAAGTATTTAGGTGTGGCACTCCTTGAGGAAGCTTTCGCGCTTCGCGATGCTGGAATTACTGCGCCGATTATCGCTTGGCTCACCCCGCCCAATCAGGATTTTAAGCGGGCCATCAACGAAGGCATCGAACTCTCAATTGCGAGTGCACAAAGTGCGCAAGCCATCTCGGCTGCTGGCACCTCTGTGGGCAAGCGCCCGATTGTTCATATCGAATTGGATACCGGCATGGGTCGTGGGGGTTTTACCCCAGAGTCCTTCACTGATTTTGTAAAAGAGATTCACAACTTTGAGTTGGAATACCGAGGATTCTGGTCGCACTTTGCGCGCGCTGATGAACCAGAACGAAATGAAACTCACCTCCAAATCCAAGCATTTGATGGGGCGCTTGAAGAATTGCATAGCGCTGGCGTAACTCCTGAAATCATCCATCTTTCAAATTCTGCAGCAGCTATCGCACATGCATCCGCCCACCGCTCCATGGTGCGACTAGGAATTGCAATGTATGGCCTCTCACCCGATGTGGCGCATATGGGAAGCTCGGAAAAATTAGGGCTCACTCCCGTCATGTCGCTCTACTCCAATCTCACTTTAGTGAAGAGCGTTGCCGCAGGTACTCCGATTGGATATGGCGGAGTCGGAGTTACGAGGCATGCAACGACTTTGGGCATAGTGACTATGGGCTACTCCGACGGAATTCCACGCCAGACAAGTAGCGCCGCAGGAATATCTCAGGCAGGAAAACGCGCTCCCATTATCGGCCGCGTTTCGATGGATCAATTCGTGGTGGACTTGGGTCCAGATAGCGCTGCGAAAGCGGGCGATGAGGTAGAGATTTTTGGCGCGCATGGCTACTCCATCGATGAGTGGGCAGAGGCTGCTGGCACAATTAATTATGAAATAGTCACACGAATCGCCTCGCGCGTGCCTAGAATCTACGGGTGACTTCACCGACGACGGCTCTCCTTGCAATTGAGGATCTGAGCATCCACTTTGGTGGCCTGGCAGCGCTCTCTCGTGTATCGCTCGATCTTCATCCTGGTGAAGTTGTTGGCGTTATTGGACCCAACGGCGCTGGAAAGACAACGCTCTTTAATGCCATCTCTGGCGTAGTGGCCGGCCAAGGAAAATTCTCGATCGATGGTCAGAGTCGCAATTGGCCTAAGCCACACGAATTAATGGAGCATGGCATTGCGCGGACATTGCAAGGTGTGGGGCTTTTCCCCGATCTCACCGTTCTGGAGAATGTCATGATCGGTGCAACAAAATTTGCCGAAGGTGGCCTGATCCGCTCTGCGCTCGGTCTTGATTCGCGTCAAGAAGCGCGACTTCGAGAGCGTTCAATGATTGCGCTGGAGAATGTCTACGCCGCTGGCTTGGCTAATCGCACCGTCAGTTCACTTCCATATCCAGTCACCAAACGAATTGCGATCGCTCGCGCACTTGTGAGCAATCCACGAATTTTGCTCTTGGACGAACCAGCAGGTGGTCTTGGCGCACAAGATATTGAGTGGATGATCAAATTTATTCACAACATCTCTGCCCAATGTGCTGTGCTCTTAGTTGAACACCACATGGACGTTGTCATGACAGTCTGCGACCGACTCTATGTTCTGAATTTCGGTGAAGTCATTGCCTCCGGAACTGTGGATCATGTGCGAAATGATCCGGCCGTGATTAGCGCTTATTTAGGGGCAGATGCATGAGCGCCTTAGTAATTGACAATTTGCGAGTCAGTCACGGCGCCATCACAGCTGTGCGCGATCTCTCCTTCTCGGTTTCAGAAGGTGAACTCGTCGCAATCATTGGCTCTAACGGCGCCGGCAAGACGACGCTTTTGCGCGCACTTACGGGTCTCAAGAATTATGAGTCTGGAAGTGCAACATGGAAAGGCGTTTCGATTCTTGGAGTGAAACCCGAAAATTTGGTTCGTCGTGGCATCTGCCATGTTGCAGATGGAAAGTCCGTAGTCGCCGAACTCTCTGTTGCGGAAAATCTTGCGCTCGGTGGAATCTGGCGCAGCGATAAGGCCGACGTTAAGCTAGCTACTCAAGAAGTAATAGAACTCTTCCCGCGATTAGGTGAACGACTCAAGCAAGGCGCCGATACTTTGTCGGGCGGTGAACGACAGATGCTTGCCATCGGTCGCGCATTGATCGCTCGCCCCGAACTTCTCTTTCTCGACGAACCATCACTGGGATTGGCCCCACTCGTTATTGAAGAAATTTTCCAAGCTCTCAATACCCTTCGCAAAAGTTCGGGTCTCACCATTGTGCTGGTGGAGCAGAATGCGATGAGCGCCCTCAAGATCGCCGATCGAGGAGTGGTTATTAATCTCGGTGAATTAGTGGCCGTTGGAAAATCTGCAGATCTCATCAACGATCCAGCGCTTCGCGCGGCGTATTTGGGGTACTAATCATGCGAATTCTCAATACTTTCCTTATCGGCTTGAGCTCAGGTTCGATCTACAGTTTGATGGCTTTTGCATTGGTACTGGTCTGGCGATCCACTCGGGTCGTGAACTTTGCGCAAGCTGGTCAGGCGATTCTCTCGACCTATATCGGATATGTGGCCCTCACTCATTGGCACAATTATTGGTTGGCACTTCCAGTGGCAGTCGTCGCTGGCGCCATCGTGGGTGGCCTCGTAGATCTGGTAGTAATTCGCAATTTAGCTAAACGCTCGGCACATGGCCCGCTTGCCTCAATCGCACCGATCATCGCCACGTTGGGACTCCTTGGAATCATCCGTGCAGTTGTGGGAATGGTCTGGGGTGGAGATCTCCATCAGTATCCAGCCCCTGTCTCTAATCACGGCTTTACTTTCGGAACGACCACGATTCCGTTTTCGCCATATAACTTATTGATTGTTGCCACCACTGTTGGCGTGATGGCGCTCTTTGCGCTTCTCTTCCAGCGCACATCTTTGGGCTTGGCGCTTCGTGCTTCGGCCTTTGCGCCCGAGACTTCTCGATTAGCGGGTGTCCGGGTTGATCGAATTCGCACAATCGGGTGGGCCATATCAGGTGCAGCAGGTGCAATTGCCGGGGTACTGGTAACTCCGCAGAATTCACTCTCTCCGAATTCACTCGATCTCTTGCTGGTGCTTGGTTTCGTCGCGGCAGTCATCGGCGGCTTGGAGAGTTTGATTGGCGCCGCTATTGGTGGGCTCGTACTCGGAGTCGGACTCGCCTTTGTCCGCGAATTTGTCAGCACCTCATTGGAATTTCCTGCAACATTCATGGTTCTCTTACTTGTTCTTTTGGTAAAGCCAGCTGGACTCATTGCTGCGCGAAAGGGTCGAGATGCGTAAGAAAAATATTCGCGCCCTGATCTTTATTGGAATTGGGCTTGCTCTCTATTTGCTCAGTAATGTCGTGGGGGAGTACCGCGTATCTGAAGGTACAACGGCAGCCAGTTATGTCATTGCGATTGCATCAATAGTTTTATTGACTGGCTACACTGGCCAAATCTCGCTAGGTCATGGCGCCCTTATGGCGGTTGGTGCATATGCGGCAGTGCTCTCGCGCATCTATTGGCATTTTCCGTTAGCACTCACCTTTGTCGTAGCCGTTCTCGCCGCCGCTCTTGCTGGTGCACTCTTAGGCGTAGCAGCAGCACGACTTCGTGGCCCGTACTTGGCTGGAACAACTTTGGCACTTGCCGTTGGGCTGCCATCGCTTGCCAATCAATTTAAAGTTCTGGGCGGAGAGCAAGGCTTGTTATACGACACTGGCAGTGCTCCCGATTCGATGATGGAGAACAACACTGATTTCAAATGGTATTTCTGGATAAGCGCACTGGCCGCACTCATTATTGTCTGGATTCTCTCTAATCTCTTGAGCAGCCGGTATGGGCGCCAATGGCGGGCACTTCGAAGCGCCCCACTTCCGGCCTCACTGACTGGGCTTAACGTTGCCCGTTCAAAGGTCTTGGCATTCACAATTAGTTCTGGAGTTGCTGGCTTGGCTGGGGCGTTGCTGGCAATGTCTCTTAAGTTGGTGGCGCCGAGCGACTTCCCATTGGCGCTCTCCTTCACGATTCTGACCGGCGCAGTATTGGCGGGCGTCTCGAGTTTGGCAGGAACAGTTTTTGGGGCACTTGTCCTATTGGCTATTCCCGACCTGACATCATCGCTCGGCGATCATTTCGCTATGAGTGAGCGTGTAGCCTCGAATTTGCCAGGATTTATAACAAGTTTGTTATTGATAGCCACGGTTATTTTCCTGCCAAATGGTCCTAAATTCCTCAAAAAGTAGTTAACTTGCGGGTAACTACACGGCCTCACACCCTCAGATGAGCCGATACTTGGAGGAAATATATGTTCACAACCCGACGCAGCAAGCGCACAGTTGCGCTCGCAGCGGTGTTGAGTGCAGCAGCATTGGCAGCCACAGCGCTACCTGCTCAAGCATTTAGCCCTCACTCAGAAGCTGGTATTACGGCTTCGACCATCAAACTAGGAATTACTGTTCCTATGACTGGCGCAGCATCACCTGGCTATAACAAGGTCCCTGCTGCCATGCAGGCATATTTCAACTACGTCAACGATAACGGTGGCGTCTATGGTCGCAAGATCAAGCTCGTTGTGAAGGATGATGGATACCTTCCGCAGAGCGCAGTTGCAAAGACCAACGAATTAATTTTGAAGGACAATGTTTTTGCCACAGTTGGCCAGCTCGGAACTGCAAATAATCTCGCGATTGCAAGTGGAGTAAACCTCGGCCGTCGTGGAATTCCATCCCTCTTCGTCAACACGGGTTACAGTGGATTTGCAAATGCAAAGGCTTTCCCAACTACCTACGCACTCCTTCCTTCCTACATCATGGAAGCAAAGATCATGGGTCAGTACATCAAGGAGAACTTTGCTGGCAAGAAGCTCGCATTAATCTACCAAGATGATGACTTCGGAACAGATGCGCTCGCTGGTTTCAAGGCCGCTGGCGTTAACTTCGATCTCAAGATCCCTTATGCAAGTGGTTCACAGAGCGCAGCAGCAGGTGCAGGCTGGGTCGGCAAGCTTAAGGCTGCCGGCGCAGAAGTAACTGTTGTCTTCGGCGTCTCATCTGCAACCGGTCCAGCACTCGGCGCAGCAGCACAGCTTGGTTTCAAGACTCAATGGATCCTCGGATCTGTTGGTGGCGATGCAACCACTCTGAAGGCGCTGGGCGTTCCAGCAGCAATCTTGACTGGCGCGATCGGTGCATCATTTGTACCAAGCCCAGCAGATACAACTGATGAGTACGTCAAGATGTTCCAGGATGTCAACACCAAGTACAACGCTGGTGCTTCGTTCGATAATAACGTTCTCATCGGAATGAACTCCGCCTTCCTTACTGTTGAAGCACTTCGCGCTGCAGGTAAGAACCCCACCCGCGCCGGCCTTATGGCAGCGATTGCCAGTAAGGGCTCGACTTGGGCATCTGCTTCATTTGCACCACTGAACTACAGCACAGCTAGCCACGTTGGCTATAACGGCTATTGGTTCGGTACCTACAACCCAACCGGCAACATGCTTCCTGCAGGTGGCAAGTACGTCGTTTACACAACCGATTCAGCCGGTGGCGATGTTGTTAAGTCAACATTTACCCGCGCTGCCATGCCATCGAAGGGATTGCCAAACAACTAATGAGTAAATTACATAAGAAGCTAGCGCTTGTAGCTGCCACGGGCCTCGTCGCCTTTGGCGTAAGCGCGATTCCAGCAGCAGCACATGCCGCAGCTCCACAGTGTGCAACTGCTAACTACGTTCAGACCTGCGGTGGTGCGACCTCTGATGGCGCGCCATACGCAATGATGGTTCCAGCAAACTTCAACGGAACTGTCTTCATCTACTCACATGGCTATCGCTATAACGTCGATATCCCTGCTCAGATTCCACTCATCGGTGGCTACTCAGTGAAGAAAGTTCTTTCGACACCACAGCCAGCGCCGCTACCTGGAAATACTGACACCACTGTGATCAAGGCCCTTCTTGGCCAAGGTTTTGCAGTTATGGGCTCTGCCTTCTCTACTGAAGGTTGGAACGCGGGCGCTGCAGTCGCGACCGACGTTGAATTAATTAACGCCTTCAAGACTCAATTCCCAACAACCAAGAAAGTAGTTGCATGGGGCGAGTCACTCGGTGGCTTCATTACTCAAGCACTTGCTGAATCACATCCTGAATTAATCGATGCCGCCGGACTTATGTGCCCAGCTCTCGGAACAGTAGAAGCTGAGCTCACAGGCGCAGGCGACTTCTTGTGGGGAATGAAGACATTCTTCGATCCATCCATCCGTGGCCACAACTACGATGCTGGCGCAGCCGGTGTTCAGGAAGCAATGGGCGATCTCGTTAAGATCTTTACCGTTGCATC
Organism: uncultured Actinomycetes bacterium; assembly: GCA_903919375.1. GTDB lineage: Bacteria > Actinomycetota > Actinomycetes > Nanopelagicales > Nanopelagicaceae > AAA044-D11. The sequence goes on from CAIXHZ010000097.1 coordinate 17,538, forward strand.
AAAGTTGCAGGCCTCGATGACCACCAATGCGTGGCCAGATACTGCTGGCGCAGCAGGAACAGCACTCGCTGCTATTCCTCCTCGTTCCGCACTTCTCCTCGTAGGTCTTATGGCTGGTATCCCTACCAAGTCAGCGCACTTCGATGGCACAACTGGTCCAGGCAAGAAGACCGACGCTGCTTACACCAGTTTCGCACTTGCAGCCTCACCAGCACTTGCAGTTCTTGAAAACGGAACCCAAGCTGCAGCACTCGCTGTACTTGCAACTCTTGATCTCGAGCAGCAGACCGGTGGCGCTTTCTACGACAACACCAAGACTGACTATCAGGCTCGTGTGGGTAGCGATCTCTACTCATACAACGCAGCGCTCAGCGGTAACACTGCAGTCACAGGAATGCTCTCATTCCTCAATGCAGCAAACCCAGCAGCACCTCGTTGGAGTGCAACTGCCGCATCTGTTGCAAAGCTTCGCGCTTTGACTGCTCATACCGGCACAATCACAAAGCCGACTATTGCTCTGGCTGCGACCTCTGACCCCATCGTTCCTGCTGGAAATACCCAGTGGTTGGTTGAGAAGTACGCACCACAGCTAGAGGCAGCTAAGGCTGCTGCAGCTAAGGAAGCTGTTGCGACTGGAAAGCTTGTGAAGGCTAAGCAGCTCTTCTTGCCACTCTGGAATAACGCACCTGCCAGTTATACCAAGTTCGATTCCTCGGGTTCACCGATCACATCGACACCTGGTGTAACCGGAACTGGCCACTGTAACTTCACAGCGACCCAGTACATCTACATGGCCAACATGCTTGCGGGAGCAACCGTTACTGGCAATGTGAATCCAACGGCAGCACTTCGCACGATGGCTCGCAAGGCCGGGGGAGCGATTGATCCATCATTCGTAGCCCCACAGCTCAAGTTCTATCAGAACTAGAGCCCACTAGAACGAAGTAAGTCAGAAAGAGCCCCATCGGTGAAAATCGGTGGGGCTCTTTCTCGTTAAACTCACCTCTATGCGCACCGTCTCATCCCACGTCGAAATGTTGGCGCTCGGGGAAAAGATCGGTGCCGATCTTCAAGCAGGTGACCTCATTCTTCTCTCCGGACCACTGGGTGCCGGAAAGACAGCGCTCACCCAAGGCATTGGTCAGGCGCTAGGGATTGATGGCATTACCTCGCCTACATTTGTCATCTCTCGCATTCATTGCGCAGGTGCAAAAAAGATTCCGTTGGTGCATGTCGATGGTTATCGCTTGCAGGGCGAGGCTGGGGCGTTATTTGATGATTTAGATTTAGAGAGTTACTTGCCCACAAGTGTCACTGTGGTGGAGTGGGGCGATGGCCTGATCGATCGAATCTCCGATCAATATCTCGAACTTCGCCTGGGCCATGGCGAGAACGAGAACGATCGCACCATTGAAGCAATCGGACATGGCGATCGTTGGGATGGTTTTACATTATGACGATCTCACTCGTCATTGATACCTCCACCAATCGCACATCGGTCGGTGTTGTAGAAAATGGCACGGTTCTTTTTGAAGCCCATCACGATGATCCTCTTGCTCATGGCGAAGTTCTTCCCCCCATGGTGAAGGCAGCGATCTCCGAATATCCGACGATCGATGAAGTTGTCATTGCTATGGGGCCAGGTCCATTTACTGGACTTCGCGTGGGCATTTCTTTCGGCCAAAGTTTTGCACTGGCGCGCAATATTCCGTGGTGCGGGGTCTCCTCACTCGACGCAATTGCGGCAGATCAGAGCGGTGATGATTTCATTGTAAGTATCGATGCTCGTCGCAAAGAGGTCTTCTGGAATCGATATATCGGGGGAGTGCGCCAAGGAGCAGAACTCGTTACCTCACCACTCTCACTTCCTGCTGGCGTTTTGTGCATCGCCGATCAAGTGCCATCCGTTAAAGCACTTGCGAGTCTCGCTCAAGATATTCGCGAGCCAATCTATGTGCGCCGCCCCGATGCCTATCCAGCCCCCAAAGATGTGAAGTTCCGTGCGATCACTGCAATGGATCTGGTCGAGGTCTATGCCATTGAAAAGGATTCTTACCCGCATGACCCATGGACGATGGGGCAGATCAAAGAAGAAGTTGCGGGCAAGTCGCGGTATTACCTCGTTGCCGAAAAGGGCGGCCAAGTCATTGGCTATGCCGGCGCACTCAAGCGCGGTGATAGCACCGATGTTATGACGCTCACTGTCGCTTCCACTTTTCGTCGCCAAGGCATTGGCCGCGAACTCTTGCGTCGCTTAATCGATTGGGCTCGCACCCAAAAGACTCCCTCGATGATGCTCGAAGTTCGTGCAGGCAACGATGAAGCAATCCCGCTCTATGAATCCTTCGGGTTTGTGGCGATCTCTCGCCGCGATAACTATTACGGTCCCGGAATGAATGCGATCATCATGAAGAAAGAGCTCACTAAATGATGAGCCAACCGCTCGTACTTGGAATCGAAACTTCATGTGATGAAACCGCTGTAGGAATTGTTCGCGGTCGCACGCTACTCGCTAATGTCATTTCATCGAGCGTGGAAGAACATGCTCGTTTTGGTGGAGTTGTCCCCGAGATTGCCAGCCGCGCGCATATAGAAGCGATGACCTCCGTAATTTCACAGGCCTTAGTCGAAGCCAAAATTTCGCTCGCTGATATCGATGCCTTTGCTGTGACTGCTGGTCCTGGGCTGATCGGCGCCCTTATCGTTGGTGTAAGTAGTGCTCAAGGTATGGCGATTGCCCTAGATAAGCCGATTTACGGTGTTAATCATCTCTCTGCGCATATCGCGGTCGATTCGTTGAACTCGGATCATGCACTCGATCCTGCGATCGCACTTCTTGTCAGTGGCGGCCATAGTTCAATTCTGCAGGTCAATGAGATTGCATCAGATGTTCGCGTGCTGGGGTCAACCATCGATGATGCAGCTGGCGAGGCATTCGATAAAGTCGCACGCATCTTGGATCTCCCATTTCCCGGCGGTCCATCAATCGATCGTGAAGCAAAAGCCGGCAACCCACTGGCAATTGATTTTCCTCGCGGCCTCACTCATGCGAGTGATAAAGAGAAGCATCACTTTGATTTCTCCTTCTCCGGTCTCAAGACGGCTGTCTCTCGCTACATTCAGATGGTTCCTGAGTACGCACGCGCCGATGTCGCAGCTTCTTTTCAAGAGGCCGTTGTGGATGTGCTTTTGCGCAAATCACTGGCTGCCTGCAAGGAATCGGGTATCGAGACTTTAATTATTGCTGGGGGAGTAGCCGCCAATAGTCGGTTGCGCGAACTCTCCATTCAACGATGCGAGGCAGCGGGTATTGAACTGCGCACCCCACCCATGGGACTCTGCACCGATAACGGCGCGATGGTCGCGGCCCTGGGTTCGATTGCCGCGAGCAGGGGATTGCCGGCAAGCACCCTTGGCTTTGCCGCCGAGAGCGGAATAGGCCTCTCCAAGATCCTCTGGTAGCCGGTCCTTCTGGTAGCCGGTCCACTGGTAGCCGGTCCACTGGTAGCCGGTCCTTCTGGTAGCCCAGGCCGCCATCGCTAGGTGGAATTGGGTCAGAAACCAGGCTTGAAGTTGAAGAACTCCCCAACCGCCCATAGGCTTGGCGTTAGCACTCTCGGGGCCCGTCTGCTAATTGGGCAGCGCCCGGGCGGTGAATGTCCGATTGAATCTACGTAAAGGAGCACACATGGCCGTAGCCATTAAGCCACTTGATGATCGTCTCGTTGTTAAGGCAAACGAAGCTGAGCAGAAGACTGCATCAGGTCTCGTCATTCCAGATACAGCAGTTGAGAAGCCACAGGAAGGCACCGTTGTTGCCGTAGGTCCAGGTCGTTTCGACAATGGCGTTCGCGTACCAATGGATGTCAAGGTTGGCGATGTCGTTCTTTACTCAAAGTACGGCGGAACCGAAGTGAAGTACAACGCTGAGGAGTACCTCGTACTCTCAGCTCGCGATGTTCTTGCTGTTATTGAGAAGAACTAACGCGCATGGGTAAGAGTCTTCAATTCGACGAGGCAGCTCGTCGCGCGATGGAGCGTGGCGTCAATATCCTCGCTGACACCGTCAAGGTAACTCTTGGACCTAAGGGCCGTAACGTTGTTATCGCTAAATCTTATGGCGCACCACTGATCACCAATGATGGTGTGACCATCGCCAAGGAGATCGAACTTTCCGATCCAGCCGAGAACATGGGCGCACAGCTTGTTAAGCAAGTTGCTGAACGCACCAACGATGTTGCCGGTGATGGAACAACCACAGCTACGGTGCTCGCACAAGCTATGGTCAAGGAAGGTCTTCGTAACCTAGCCGCAGGCGCACAGCCCATGGGTATCAAGTTCGGAATCGAAGCTGCAGTAAAGGCAGTCTCTGAAGAACTGAAGAAGAACTCCACTGCTGTTTCTGAGAAGTCTCAGATCGCAGATGTAGCAACCATTTCAGCTCAAGATAAGGTCATTGGCGATCTCATCGCAGAAGCGATGGAGAAGGTCGGCAAGGATGGCGTCATCACGGTAGAAGAGTCATCAACTACTGGCGTGGATCTCGTCTTCACCGAAGGAATGCAGTTCGATAAGGGCTACATCTCTCCATACTTTGTGACCGATAACGATCGCATGGAGACCGTGCTTGAAGATGCCTACATCCTTATCTCCGGCCAGAAGATCTCCGCTATCGGCGAGATCCTTCCAGTCCTCGAAAAGGTAGCAGCAGCAAATAAGCCGCTCTTGATCATCGCGGAAGATCTCGAAGGTGAAGCACTTTCGACTCTCGTCGTTAACCGCATGCGCGGAACCTTCACATCAGCAGCAGTTCGGGCACCAGGCTTCGGCGATCGTCGCAAGGCCATGTTGCAAGATATTGCGATTCTGACCGGCGGACAGGTCATCTCATCTGAGGTCGGCCTCAAGCTAGAGGCAGTGTCTCTCGAACTTCTTGGTCGCGCTCGTCGCATCGTGATCTCCAAGGACAACACCACCATCATTGATGGTGCTGGCGATAAGGCAGATGTTGCCGCTCGCGTCTCTGAGATCCGCAGCGAACTTGCTAATACCGATTCCGATTGGGATAAAGAGAAGTTGCAGGAGCGCGTAGCAAAGCTTGCTGGTGGCGTCTGCGTTATCCAGGTCGGCGCTCATACTGAAGTGGAACTCAAGGAGAAGAAGCTTCGCCTTGAAGATGCAATTTCAGCAACTCGCGCAGCAGTCGAAGAGGGCATCGTCGTTGGTGGCGGAGCAGCTCTCGTGCATGCAGCCGGAGTTCTTGATAATGATCTCGGATTTGAAGGCGACTCAGCAGTCGGTGTTCGTCTGGTTCGCAAGGCTTGCGATGAGCCACTTCGTTGGATCGCAGAGAATGCTGGCCACGAAGGTTATGTCGTCGTTGCCAAAGTTCGCAGCATGAAGCCAAATGAAGGTTTTAATGCTGGTACTGAAATCTACGAAGATCTCGTCAAGGTCGGTGTTATCGATCCCGTTAAGGTGACTCGTTCAGCACTTGCTAACGCAGCATCTATTGCAGCCATGTTCATCACCACAGAAGCGCTCGTCTTTGAGACTCCTGAGGCAGAACAGGCAGAGGCAGCATCCGGACACGGCCACAGCCATGGCCCTGGTGGACACTCGCACTAATCTCCATGCGGAAAATATCCGTCCGTATCAGAGCCTCGCACTTCGGTGCGGGGCTCTTTTCCTATCTATTGGTGGTTGAATAAACCATGGCTAATTCCCTCATGACTCTCGCCATCGATTGCGGTGGCTTGAGTATCAAAGCATCGGTGCTCGATTCAGCCGGCACTATGCATTCCCAGCCGATCGCAATTCCAACGCCATATCCACTCTCTCCCGCAAAGATGGTCGAGACCGTTATGGAGATTGCAGCGCAATTACCCAAGGCCGATCGCATTACCATTGGCTTCCCCGGAATGATTCGTCACGGCGTCGTCATTCATACCCCGCATTACATCAACCCCAAAGGGCCACGAACTAAATCCGATACCGAACTGATGGCAGCGTGGAAAGGCTTTGATTTACAAAGCGCTGTTGCATCTGCGATGAAAGTTCCGGCTTTAGTTCTCAACGATGCTGAAGTTCATGGCGCAGGGGTTATCTCGGGAAGTGGGCTCGAAGTCGTCCTCACTCTCGGTACGGGACTTGGGTACGCACTCTTCGATGGCGGAAAGCTTGCGCCCCACATTGAGTTATCCCACGCACCGATTCGCAGATCCACGAGCTATGACACCTGGATTGGGGAGCATGAACGCCGTCGCTTGGGCGATGCCTTCTGGTCGCGCCGCGTCCGCGACATGGTCGCGGATCTCCGTCCCGTCTTTCACTGGGATCGCCTCTATCTAGGTGGAGGCAACTCCAATCGCCTCAAACCATCGACTCTCAAGGTCCTTGGCGATGATGTGGTCATTGTTCCCAATGCCGCAGGAATTATCGGGGGAGTGCGGGCCTGGGAGTTCTGATTCAATTCGCTCACATAGTTGCGATAGGTTAGTATTTGCGAATCATTCGCAATAACTATTGTGATCTATGTGGAGAGCCAAATGACGAAGGTCCCCCGTTCGACCGCGGCTAAGCGCTCCCGCAACCCCTTTGCCAGCCTCTCGGCCCAAGAGCGCCAGCGCCTCCTAGCGATGTTTGGCGTGATCTTCTTCCTCCTTATCGGCGGATCCATCCTTATGTTTGCAGCTACCTCAGGCCATTATCGCCTCAGCGATGGCACCACCTTTGGCTGGGGAACCGGTCTCTTGGCGCTCTCCCTTGGAATGCGCCACGCCTTTGATGCCGACCATA
>CAIXHZ010000098.1 GCA_903919375.1 uncultured Actinomycetes bacterium
CAAAGTTCATCGCACTCCCGATTCTTTTTGGGTCAATGGGGGCTGCTCTCATTCTGGCGCCTTCCGCCAGCGCCCATGCTGTCTTCGTCGCATCTACGCCAGCGAAGAACTCCATGGTTACCAAGATGCCCAGCACCGTTTCCGTTCGCTTTGATGACAAGATCATTGAGATCGCAGGAAAGCACGCCAATGTTTTGAGCGTGACTGATGCCAAAGGCCACCTCATCTCCACCGGCAACGCCATAGTCTCCGGTATGAGCGTTTCCACCGCCATTAAAGCTGGCGCCGCCAAGGGTCGCGTCACGCTCTCGTGGCGAGTTATCTCCGATGATGGCCACCCAGTGATGGGCATCTCCTTCTTTACCTTTATGTAATTGATGTCTGCTTTTACGGCAGAGGTAATTCGCGCCAGCGCCATTCGAGCCCGCAATGTTGTGTGGTTGAGTTTTGGGGTTTTGGGCTTACTCTCCAATGCTTGGGTGCCTCGCATCCCCGAAATTAAACAAGCTCTGCATCTCACGAACTCACAATTTGGAACCGCGTTGATTGGTGGTCCAGCGGGAGCTGCCATCGGGGCACAAATCGTAGGTCGACTCATTCATGCTTATGGTTCGAAATGGATTAGCCGCTTCTGCGGTTTGGAGATGGCCATTGGTATAGCGCTGTTGGCAAGTGCCCACTCATTCATTGCTTTGATGCTTGCGCTCTTTGTTCAAGGTATTGGTTATGGGGGATTAGATAATGCACTTAATACTCAAGCCGTTGCCATTGAAAACCACCTTGATCGTAAATATATGTCGGGCTTTCATGGCGCATGGAGCGTTGGCGCTCTTGTTGCAGTCGTTGTCGGTGGATCGCTCTCACGTGTAATCACCCCTCACACAAATATTTTGGGAGTAGCAATTTTTGCTTTCATCATCTTTATTCCTGCTATCCAATTCCTTTTGCCCAATGAGCTAGATGGTCATGCTGGCACCGGGGAGAACACGAGCAATAAAGTTGCACTCTTCGAACGTAAGACGATGATTTTGTGGGCAATTGGACTTGCGTTGATGGGCTGTTTAATTCCCGAAGCGGCTGCGAGTGATTGGGGTGGAATTTTGCTCCACGAACATATGGGAATTGCTACGGGCTTAGATTCCACAGCCTTTGGCGCCTTTGGAATCGCAATGATTATCGGTCGATTTTCTGGTGATCATTTGATGATGAAATATGGTGCAGAACGCGTCGTCAAAATTGGTGGCTACGTAGGTGGAGTTGTATTAGGTGGTGCCATTGCACTTGCTGTGCCGCTCTCGTCATGGAATTCAACGGTGGCGCTTGTGATTGTTGATGCTGGTTTTGTTATTGCTGGACTTGGGATTGGCCCTATGGTTCCGGCCTTTATTTCAGCTACGGGCAAAATTCCTGGAATTGCGCCATCAGTCGCGATTGCGCGTGTAGGAATCATTGGAATCTTCTCGTACTTTATTGGCCCAGTAGTAACGGGCAATCTCGCCGATTTAATTAATCTACCGGTGGCGATGACCTTTCCATGCTTAGTGTTAATTGCCGCTGGGTTCTTATCGCGCACCGTTAGGCCCAGTAAGAGTCGAGCTAGTTAAGTATCCAGCTTTTTACGAGCTGGAATGTGGCAATGCTGTAGAGAAGAATGGCAAAGGCAATGCGTAATTGTTTTGCTGGCAATTTTGAGGCATGGTGAGATGCGAGTGATGCAACTCCAATTGCTCCCACTGCCATAATTAAAGGTATTGACCACTTAACCGCATGCCAGATTGAGTGATGACCTATGAGCGATATCAAGGTATTCAGGCAGATGATGGCAAGTGATGTGCCGGCCGCCTTACTTTGTGGGGTGTGAAAGAAAAGCACGAGAATTGGGATGGCAAGAAATCCACCGCCGATTCCGAATATTCCAGTAAGTAAGCCGATAACGAGTGAGAGCAGAATGAGGATGATTACTGGCATTTTCTTCTCGGCTTTGCCGTTAATGGGTCCACGCAACATTGAACTTCCCGCGACCATTAACACTAGGGAGAAGCCAGTGAGGATGGTTCGATCCGAAAGATGCTTGGAGAGTGCCGCGCCACCAAGATTGGTAATTAAACCAATTCCAGAAATTGCAATCGCTTCACGGTAGATGACTTCGCCTTTGCGCATTTTGGGAATAACCCCCGAGAGCGCTGCGGTGAATACAACGAGGAGTGCTGCTGTTGATGCATGGTTTGGGGTGTAATGAAAGAAGTAGATCAAGATCGGAACGGAGAGCATCGCTCCACCTGCCCCAATAAAGCCGAGCACGCTTCCGATGAAGGCGCCGGCGAGGAGGGCGAGGGCGATGGTCATGGTCAGTATCGTGGCATGAATTCGGGGCCGGCCTGGGCCAGTTCCACGCTCAGCGCCAGACGCCGCCACCGCTCCAGGTAATGGGCTTGCCACTGTCGGTGGAGGTGGTTATCTTTCGAACATATGTTCGAATTACCCGCCTCCGACCCCCTGGACCCCGCCAGCGCCCAAGCTGCGGCAGATCCCGGGGTTGCCCCTGTCATCACTCAAGCAGGCGAGCCGCTCGAGTTCCTCTATAAAGGCAGGCGCTTTCATATCCATGCCATCTCCTCGCGCTGGCGCGAATCGGGGGGATGGTGGAATCGGATCGATGATGGTGGTTCGCTCACTCGCGCTGCCAGTAGCAGCGCTGAGTTTCGCATTCTCGATTATCTCGATGATGGCGCTCGCGCCATCTGGCGAGTAGAGGCAGCTCCGATCGGCGCGCTCGCCACCTTTGATATCGAACTCGATGAAATCACTGGCCGCTGGCAGATCCGCCCTACATCGCGTCCGGCATAAAGACGAAGTCACCATGAAAACTTTCACCCATCTTCGCGTTGCTAGTGGTTACTCCTTTAAGTACGGAACTGCCCATGTTGAAGATATCGTAGAACGCGCCGTTGAATCTGGCGCCACTGCGCTCGCTCTGACTGATCGTGATGCGATGGCCGGTGCAATTCGATTTGCGCGTGCCTGTGAAGAGCGATCAATCGCTCCCATCTTGGGGGTTAATCTCAGTTTCGTTCAGAAAAAGTATCGCGTAACGCTCTTGGCACAACCGGGAAAGTTAGGTTCGCTCTATCGCTTTCTCACGGCACTTAATTTTGCCGAGAGCGATGGCGTTATCACCCATCAACTCCTTAAAGATTTTCAGATCTATGCTCGAGACCTTCTCTTCCTCCATGGCCCAGAGTCACAAGTGGGCGCAGCGATCGGCGCTCGTCGCTACAGCCAAGCACTCTCCATTATTGATTCGCTCCGAGAGTTTTCTTGCGACCAAGGGATCGAAGTTATTTCACATCAGATCAAAGGCGATGGCCCATTTTCTACCCCATTTGCTGGACGAGCACTTGGTTTTGCTCGGGATCATAAAATTCCAGCAGTGCTGAGCAATGCAGTGCGGATGCTCAATCGGGAAGATGGTCCAGTTGCAGATATTTTGGATGCTACTCGACAACTCTTGCCGCTCCATAGCAAACATGTAGAGCGCGAAAATAGCGAAGCTTTTTTTAAATCACCTGAAGCTATGTATCGCATCGCCGATGAGATCGCTCGTGCAGCGGGGGAGCGAAGCGGGGCAACGTTATTAAGTACTACCCAACAATGGGCTGATCGCACATCGCTCTCACCACGCAGTGATATCGGACTTGGTGAGATTCACCTCCCCGAAGGTTCAGTTGTTGGTGCTAATAGTCGTGAGCAACTTGTTGCGCAATTGCGGGCGCGCAGCGAAGCGGGCTTGCGAGCAAAATATCGGGGCGAACTCTCACTTCTTGCCGCTACTCGATTAGAAGAAGAACTCTCCACGATCGCGACCCTCGGTTATGACTCCTACTTTCTTACTGTCGCTGATATCACCGATATGGCGCGTAATTTAGGAATTCGCGTTGCTGCGCGTGGAAGTGGTGCTGGCTCACTGGTCTGTCATCTGCTGGGAATATCGGGAGTAGAACCACTTCGCCATGGACTTTTGATGGAGAGATTCTGCTCCGTTGTTCGCGCTGAATTGCCTGATATCGATATCGATGTGGAGTCTGCACGCCGGCTAGAGATTTATGACGCCGTCTTTGATCGCTATGGGGACTCTGATTGGAGCAGGCCTAATAACCAATCGCGGTGCGCAACAGTGGCAATGGTGGAGACCTATCGTGCCCGCCATGCCATTCGTGATGTCGGGGCTGCGATGGGGCTACCTCCTATGGAGATTGATCGAATCGCTAAAGCGATGCCACATATTCGCGCAAAAAATATTGGTAGAGCCCTCGACAATCTCCCCGAACTCAAAGGTCTCTCGCTCAATACGCCTACGTTGATGACTTTGATTCATCTTGCCGGAAAGCTCGATGGTCTACCTCGCCATTTAGCAATGCATCCTTGCGCTATCGCACTCTCTGATCTTGCGCTCCACGATCGCGCCCCGATTCAACGCAGCGCTAGCGGATACCCGATGCTGCAGTTCGATAAAGATGATGTGGAGGAGATTGGACTTCTCAAACTCGATGTCTTAGGAGTGCGGATGCAGTCAGCGATCTCTTACGCCCTTGATGAGATAGAGCGAGTAGAGGGTGAGCGAGTCGATATCGATGCTATCGATCTGGAAGATCACGCCACTTTTGATCTTGTGAAATCTGGTCGAACGCTGGGAATATTCCAAATTGAAAGTCCAGGGCAACGCGAGCTCGTAGGCAAGATGGCGCCATCGACATTTAACGATCTGATTATCGATATCTCACTCTTCCGTCCCGGGCCAGTAAAGAGTGACATGATCACGCCCTTTCTCAATTTTCGCCAAGGGCTTCGCGGGCGCGCAATTATTCATCCAGATCTTGAAGAGATCATGAAAGAGACTGAAGGAGTCGTCGTCTTTCACGAACAAGTTATCCGCATCATCGCGCAATTAGCGGGTGTCTCCTTTGCGCAATCCGATGCATATCGGCGCCAACTCGGCACGCCTGATGGGCAACAAGAATTTATCGATTGGTTTTATCCCACGGCGCTGGCCAGAGGATACTCGGCAGAGGTAATCCAGGAATGCTGGGATATCTTGCGATCCTTCGCCTCGTTCGGTTTCTGCAAAGCACACGCCGCCGCCTTTGCGCTGCCCACATATCAATCTGCTTGGCTCAAGCGCCACCACACGGCCGCCTTTCTTGCTGGTGTACTCACGCACGATCCTGGGATGTATCCCAAACGCGTCATTCTCGATGAAGCGCGACAGTGGGGAATTGAGATTGCGCCAATCGATATCAATATCTCCGATCAGAATTATCGAGTCGAAAAAGTGCTTGCTCGAAGCGACGCTCGCCTTCCCTACACTGCCCCTAATACGGCAAGCACTGGTGCGCCACTCACTCTTCCCGATGCCCGCGGCTATGCCATTCGGGTAGGCCTAGCAGATCTGCGCGGAATTAATGAACGCGAAATAGAGAGCATCGTTGCTGCTCGTCCATATATCGATCTCGCTGATTTTGTTTACAGATCGGGCGCATCTCGCCCCACCACTGAGGCGCTAGTTGAATTAGGCGCCTTTGATCGTCTACATGGCGCCGAGCTCAACCGCCGAGATTTAGCGCTGCACTTAGGCGATCTCTATCGCCTCACCGGTAAGAGCCCCGCAATTCTGCGAAGCCAGATGAGTTTGGAGTTAATTCCAGAGACCCTTGAAGCGAGTGGGCTTCCTCGCCATAGCGATGGCGAACGAGTGCAGAGTGAGATGAATCTGCTTGGCATGGATGTCACTCATCATGTGCTTCATTTTTACGGCGACTTCCTTAACGCTATTGGTGCAGTTCGTTCCGCCGATCTCATTCACCATCGCGCCGGCTCCTCGTTGCTTGTGGCGGGCATAAAAGTGGCGATGCAGACGCCGCCCGTTCGCTCGGGGAGGCGGGTTATCTTTCTTACGCTCGATGATGGACACGGCTGTAGCGATGCCACCTTCTTTGAAAGCGCTCAAGAGAGCCATGCGCCGATTCTTTATAGCTCCTCACTGCTCTTAGTTCGAGGGGTTTTGCGACGGACTGGTCCGCGCGGAGTCTCGTTGCGCGCCACTGCTGCTTGGGATTTAGCCGCTTCGTACGAGAAATGGCGTAGCCTTCCTGATCGTGAGTCAGCACATGGATGAGAGTTTCTCCACAATTCTCCATGTTGATATGGATGCATTCTTTGCTTCCGTAGAAGAGCGCGACAACCCCGAGCTCAAAGGCAAACCGGTAGTTGTTGGCATGGGTATCCGCGGCGTCGTTTCTGCTGCCAATTACGTCGCCCGTAAATATGGAATCCACTCTGCGATGCCTATTTCACAAGCACGTCGCTTGGCACCTCATGCCGTATTTCTTCCGGTTAACCACGCGCGCTATAGCGAAGTCTCTGGCCACATCATGGAGATATTTCGTTCTTACTCTCCTTACGTGGAGCCGCTCTCAGTGGATGAAGCATTTATTGATGTAACAGGTGCGCGAAAATTATTAGGTACTGGTCGGGAAATTGCCCAAAAAATCCGAGCCGAAGTAGAAGCATCGCAAGGAATTACTTGTTCGGTGGGAATTGCCTCAACAAAATTTATCGCCAAGTTGGCATCGAGTAGATGCAAACCCAATGGCCTTCTTGAAATTGCTCCTGATCGAGTCCTAGATTTTCTTCATCCACTGGCTGCCAGCGAAATGTGGGGAGTAGGACCAAAGACGAATGAAGAGTTGATCAAACTCGGTCTTCGCACGATCGGCGATATTGCGCATACACCTCGCGCCACACTTATTCGCGCACTTGGAGAAGCAAGCGGAGCATCACTGTATGAACTCGCATGGGGTCGGGATTACCGTGATGTCGAGCCGGAAGAGCCTGATAAAAGTATAAGTGCAGCCGAAACTTTTCCATTTGATATTGAAGATCACGAAGAGATCCTTCGCGAACTTTTGCGATTGACTGAACGCGCTACTGGTCGGATGCGCGAAAAGAGTCTGGCATCGCAAACAATTTCAATCAAAGTTCGTTTTGCAGATTTTCGAACCATCACCCGAAGCAAGACTCTGCCACTTCCACTCACGGGCGTGCACGAAACATACGAAGTAGTGCGCTCACTCTTTAAAGCACTCCACCTTGATCGCGCCAGAATTCGATTGGTAGGAGTCTCACTCGACAATCTGGTGGATTCCGACGGCCTGCCCGAACAATTACAACTAGGGGAGCGCGAGAAAGGTTGGCGCGAAGCTACTAAGGCAATTGACCAGGCATCGGCTCGATTTGGCCACGGCAGCGTCCGTCCGGCCCGGCTTATCGAAGGTGGCGAAGATAACGAGGCCGATTAAGCGAGCAGATCCGGGTATCGTCCATTTGGACTTTCGCTAAACCACTCTCTGCTCTATTCTCAAGGCATGCCACTCTCCGACCACGAACGGCGCATGCTCGCCGAGATGGAAGCTGCAATGGCGCAGGAGGATCCCAAGCTCGTCTCTACCTTGACTGGCCGGGCCTCACTCTCCGCCTTGAGCGCCTCTTATCGTCGCCTCTCTGTGGGTGCAGGCTTGATCTTTCTCGGTATGGCCACGATTATCGCGGGCCTGATTGCCAAGGTAACGCTCATTGGGATTGCTGGATTTGGCATCGCACTCCTAGGTTGCCTGGCTATCGTCAGTTATTTCTCTGGCCGAAGCGGCGCTATGAGCGCTGCCGGCGTTACCGATGCTGGCTCCCCGCAGGGCAAGAACAAGGGTAAGAAGGGTCCGTCATGGAGCCAACGGATGGAAGAGCGATGGGAGCGCCGAAACTTCGATAATTAAGATAATTAACATGTATCAAGGCTGAGAAGCAGCCTATGACCTCCAGATTGCTGGGGGTCATTTTTTATGCCCCCAAAGGGTGAAAAGGGGAAAATAGTGGGCCAAGATGGTTGAAAGTGGGGAAAAAGGGAGTAAAGTGGTGGATGTAGCCAAATCCGGGGGGATTTGAGCGTCATTCGAGGGGGAGAGGTGCACAAAGCGATGTTTCTTGGCACCCACGAACCCAAACTCGATGAAAAAGGGCGCATCATCCTTCCCGCTCGCTTCCGCGATGAACTCGCCAACGGCCTAGTAATCACCAAAGGCCAAGAACGCTGCCTCTATGTCTTTCCCAGCAATGAATTTGCCTCAATTACCGATCGCCTTCGCCAGGCACCAGTAACCGAAAAATCTGCGCGCGACTACATGCGCGTGATGTTTGCCGGCGCACACGATGAAGTTCCCGATAAGCAAGGCCGCGTCACCATTCCGGCCGGACTTCGCACGTATGCAGCGCTGGAAAAAGATTGCGTCGTCATTGGTGCAAATACTCGTCTAGAAATTTGGGATGCAACGTCATGGGAGAGCTACCTCGCAGATCGCGAGAAGAGTTTCTCCGATGTCTCTTCGGAGGTGCTACCCGGTTTGTTCTAAACCTTATCTCCTGTGGCCACCGCCGACCTCAATAACGACGCCCCTTCCCCGGCGCCGTTACCCCCAAGATCCGTCGGCCGGCGGTGACCAGAGAAGATAAGAATTAAAAGCGAAAGCAAAATAAAAAATTAAGTAACTCGAAATGAATTATCAAGAGAGGGGAAGAACTATGCAAGATTCATTACATATACCAGTTGCGCTAGAACGTTGCATAGAACTTCTCGCCCCTGCTATTTCAGAGATTCAAGACCCCATTGTTGTTGATGCAACGCTAGGAATGGGCGGTCACACTCGCGCACTTTTGATTCGCTACCCACATCTCAAAGTTATTGCCTTTGATCGCGATTTGGGTGCGATCGCTATCGCGCGCGAAAATCTTAAGGATCTTGCAGATCGAGTCGTAATCGTGCATGCAGTATATGACGAGATGCAAAACGAATTGAATCATCTAGGAATTGAAAGTGTTGATGGAATTCTCTTTGATTTAGGTGTCTCATCTATGCAGCTTGATACAGCTGAGCGCGGCTTTGCTTATTCGCAGGAAGCGCCACTTGATATGCGTATGGATCAAAGCACCGGCAAGAGCGCCTTTGATGTTCTCATGACATACTCGTTTGGCGAATTAGTACGAATTTTGCGAATCTACGGGGAAGAGAAATTTGCCACAAAGATTGCGGATAACATCATCAAGGCCCGCGAGAAGAATGAGTTGAATACCACCAAGGATCTTGCTGAGATTGTTAAAGCAAGTATTCCGGCGCCGGCTCGCCGTACTGGGGGCAACCCTGCAAAGCGCACATTTCAAGCGCTGCGCATCGAAGTTAACCAAGAACTCGAAGTTCTCGAACGCGCTATCCCACAGTCACTTGAGCTCATTCGAGTTGGTGGCCGGGTCGTTGTGATGGCATATCAATCGCTTGAAGACAAGATCGTTAAGTCTGTATTTCTCGAGGCCACGACTTCGCGCACTCCTCGTGGCTTGCCCATGGATCTTCCTAACAGTGCTGCAAAATTTGCTCTTCTCATCCGAGGTAGCGAAGCGGCAACAGATACCGAAATTGGGATCAATCCGCGCGCCCAATCCATGCGTCTTCGCGCCATCGAAAAGTTGGCGGCATAAATGGCGATTTCACAATTACCAGCATCCCGCGCAATCACGCGCGAATTACCGACGCGCCCATCGCTTCGCATTCTCCAAGGTTTACCATCGCTGCGCACAGCCCCTGGTGAAAAGGTAACAAGTGGAGCCTTTGTCATTCTTATGGGATCAATTGCATTTGTTGGGCTTCTCTCATTGCTGGCAATCAATATTCTCATGACACAAGATGCCTTTACGCTTCAGCATCTTAAGCACCAAACAAATATCATTAATGATCAGCGTGATGCCGTTGTTCGCCAGGCTGCAAATATGAGTTCACCAGCACACCTTGCCTCATCAGCAATTAAGCTAGGAATGAAGCCAGCATCACAATTAACCTATATAACTTTAAACAATGAGATGCCAGTTAAGTAAATGAGCCACAGTGGCTTAGTTCAGCGCAGAATTATTCACATCATCGTGATCACGTTCGTAGCTTTAGTGATTATCGCGGGTCGCCTTATATGGGTGCAGGCGATCGACGCTTCGACTTACAAGAAGAAGGCAAATCTAGAATTAGCACAAACGTCAACGCTCTTAGCTCCGCGTGGTGAAATTACTGACATTAACGGTGTTGAATTGGCGCGAAGCGTTGCTGCTGTCACGATCGTGGTGGATCAGACAATGATTACTGACCCGGCAAAGGCTGCTGGTCTTGTCTCGCCAGTGCTGAATATTCCAGCAGAGACACTCATACCCATGCTCACTGGCAAATTGCGATATCGCATTATCGCCAAAGATGTTACCCCTGAAGTATGGATCAACTTGCAAAGTGCCCTAACTCAGTACAACACCGAGGTCATGAAGCAAAAGGATGGTATTGCCCTTCGAGTGGTGGGCTTCTTCTCGGAGCGCTCGTATATTCGTGAATATCCCACGGGGACTCTCGCCTCTTCACTCATTGGATTTATCAACGATGCGGGCGTAGGTGCTTCTGGCCTTGAATATTCCCAAGAGGCGGCTCTCAA
>CAIXHZ010000099.1 GCA_903919375.1 uncultured Actinomycetes bacterium
GCCATCTCAGGGCGCTGAACCCAAATCCCCCGCTTAGTCTTAGCCCTGCTCCGCAGCGCCAGCTTTAGTCAGCCCTGCTCCGCAGCGCGTTTAGCCGGATTTCCCGATTTTGACTTCTTCTTGGGCGGCTGTTGGCCAGGTTTCGCCCCACCCATGCCACCCATGCCACCCATGCCACCCATACCAGGCGGCATCGCCATCCCTGGCGGCAATCCCATGGGATTTTTCCCTTGTCGCATCTGACGCATCATCTTCTGGGCCTGCGAGAAGCGATCCACAAGATTATTAACCTCTGAAACTGCTCGGCCAGAACCCGCTGCGATTCGAGCGCGACGAGAGCCATTCAAAATTTTTGGTTCTGCCCGTTCTGTCGGGGTCATCGATTGCACGATTGCTTGGGTACGAACTAATTCGCCCTCATCCAAACTTTCAATCTGCTTCTTCATCGCCCCGGAGTTGGCTCCAGGCAAGAGGCCGAGAAGTTTGGTCATAGAACCCATCTTCTTCATTGCCTGCAGTTGATCGAGGAAATCATCGAGTGTGAAGTCATCACCGCTGGCAAATTTCTTCTCCAGTTTTTCGGCTGTCTCGCCATCGAAAGCCTTCTTTGCTTGCTCGGCCAGTGACTGCACATCTCCAAGGCCGAGAATTCGAGAGGCCATTCGATCCGGATAGAAGAGATCGAA
This sequence comes from uncultured Actinomycetes bacterium, assembly GCA_903919375.1. GTDB lineage: Bacteria > Actinomycetota > Actinomycetes > Nanopelagicales > Nanopelagicaceae > AAA044-D11. The sequence continues at coordinate 687 of CAIXHZ010000099.1, forward strand.
ATCGCCAACTTTTTCACCGGTAGAGGCAAAGAGAATCGGCTTACCTGTAATTTGAGTGATGGAGAGCGCAGCACCGCCGCGAGCATCACCGTCGAGTTTGGTGAGAACAACGCCATCAAATCCAACGCCCTCTTGGAAAGCAAGCGCAGTTCGAACTGCATCCTGACCCACCATGGCATCAACGACGAAAAGAATCTCGTCTGGATTTACGGCGTCGCGAATCTTGCTTGCTTGCGCCATCAGTTCGGCGTCTACGCCGAGTCGGCCTGCCGTATCCACAATTACAATGTTGTGCAATTTATCTTGGGCGAATTTAAGACCATCGCGCGCTACCCGAACCGGATCGCCAACCCCATTTCCTCGCTCAGGTGCAAAGACCGGAACTCCTACGCTCTCGCCCACAACCTGAAGTTGTGTGACAGCATTGGGGCGTTGCAAATCTGATGCAACCAGCAGCGGCGTATCGCCTTGATCCTTTAAATACTTAGCGAGCTTTCCAGCAAGTGATGTCTTTCCAGCGCCTTGCAGACCAGTGAGCAAAATGACCGTTGGCGGTTTTTTCGCCAAACGAATTCGTCGGGCGCTGCCACCTAAAATGGAAGTGAGCTCCTCATTAACGAACGTGAAGATCGCCTGTGATGGATTGGTGCTCTTATTAACTTCATCAAGCACTGGGATTGCCCGCGCCGAGACAGCGGCGATGAAATTATCAGCAACGCTCAGTGCGACATCGGAATCCAGGAGCGCAGCTTTGATCTCCGCAAAAATTTCAGAGAGATCGCTCTCTTTAATACGACCGCGTCCTCGAAGAGAAGAGAAGGCGGTAGCAAATTTGGCGGAGAGGGATTCGAACACGAGCCGAGACTACTGCGTCAGAAGTATGTTTTCGAGTTGGCTAGCCAGAAGCTTGGCCCGCTCTTCAGTGAGGGCCGCTCCCCCCAAATCGCTGACATAAAGGGTGTCGAAGGCTTCGGCGCCCAAGGTGGCGACAATGGCTGCGTTGATATCAACGCCAAAGCGTGAGATGGCTTTAGCCACGGTAAAGAGAACTCCAGGACGATCATGCATTCGCACCTCCACCACTGTGGCGTTGGTAGCGATGTCATTAGTAGCACTCACCACAGGTGGTGGAACTGGAATACCGGGGAGCTTACGAAATTGTGTAATCCGATCGTCGATGCGTTTGGCTAGATCGATCTCGCCAGCAAGTGCCTTCTCCAGTAAATCTGCAAATTTTTCAATATTAGGTTCAGGTGCATTGGGATCTAATGAGACTGTCCACTTCATCAATACTGAGCCTTCGTGGGTTCGGGTTTTTGCGGATCGAACATCCATCCGTGAAATAGTAAGTGCGCCCGCTACGGCAGAGAGTAATCCAACTTGGTCAGGCGCCAGAATTTCAATTTCATGAACACCTTCACCGATAGCTATGGATACCGATAGCTCGCCAGAGGTAAGCCTGGAAATTTGCTCAGCGCTGAGTTCCACTTTCTGTGCCGGTTGGATACCCGACATGGCCGAGAGCGCTCGATTGACCAGCTCAGCAACAAGCCCGGCCTTCCACGAACTCCATGCAGTCCGACCAGTGGCTTCACCGTCGGCGATACTCAGACAATGGAGAAGTTCGAGATTTTCTGGATTCCCTATTGCTTCTACGACAAATGTAATCGTTGCTGGATCATCTAAATCGCGACGAGTAGCAACCGTGGAGAGAAGTAAATGATGTTTGACGAGGAGCGCGAGAACGGCGACATCCTTTTCCGGAAAACCAAGTCGTCTCCCCACCGTGGCGATAAGTATTTCGCCATATTCGGAATGGTCTTTACCGAGATAGCCCTTGCCGATGTCGTGAAAGAGTGCCGAAACCAATAACAAATCTGGTCGGTGAACTTTTCGAGTAAGCGCCGCGGCTCGAACTGCTGTTTCGAGCATATGGCGATCGACTGTATGGCGATGCAAGACATTACGCTGTGGAAGGAAGCGAACATGGCCCCACTCAGGGATCCATCGCTCGATCAGCCCCTCTTGATCTAGCGCTTCAAAGACTCGAATCATGTTGGAGCCGGCTCCGATTAAGGTCACCAGATCTTCTCGCGATTGGCGCGGCCACGGCTCTTCCAGCGCTGAAAACTCTTCGGCTAGGCGCATTGCTGACTCGACCGATAGATCTGCTCCTAGTTGGGCGGCAATTGCTGCCGCATGAAGTCCAATGCCGGAATCTTCCAGAATCGGATAGTCAGATTCGATCTTCACTTCCCCATCGACCAGTCTCAATCCACGACCTACCGTCGATTCTTTTCTACGCGAGAAGAGCGAACGAGATTTGAGATTATCTAATTTATGCCACGTCAGATCCATTGAGTAATCCACTGCCCGAGCCGACTTTGCGACCTCCAGCATCAAGGCATCGGCATCAAAAAATTGGAGATCGGCAGCAACTGCATCTTGCTCGGTTAAGAGAAGTTGATCGCGCCCTCGACCTGAGACTTGGTGCAAACTATCGCGCACGCGCGTTAATAGCGCCTCAGCTTCGGCAACGCGGTTCAGTGGAACTTCTACCAAGCCCATCGCAGCTAAGGCACGGAGGGCCTGAATATCTCTAAGGCCACCACGCGCCTCTTTGAGATCAGGTTCGAGAAGAAATGCGAGCTCACCGGAACGCTCTGCCCGTTCATCACTGGCAGCTCGTATCCGTGGCCAATTGCGCTTGGCGTTCTTAACCCAATCTTCTCGCGCATCACTCTCTACCGTTTGCGCCAATTCACGATTGCCGGCAATGAATCGAAGATCTAAGAGTCCTTGCGCAACACGAACATCTTCCAGCGCTTGCTCTCGACATTCAGAGCGAGTTCGAACGGAATGATCAACTGAAATGGATTGATCCCAGAGCGGATAGAGAAGTTGATTGACAAGTTCGCCGAGTGTTTTCTCTTCGAGCGAATCATCATGAAGCAGAATAATGTCGAGATCGGATCCTGGCGAGAGCTCTCCTCGCCCAAAACCTCCGACAGCAGCCAGGGCGACAGAGTTCTTTGGAAGTTCTAGTTTTTCGGTCGCAGCAAGCAGAAGACCCGAAAGCAGGCGATCGTTCTTATCAGAACGTTCGCGCCGCTCTCGGGTCCCCATATTCCTATTCTAGTTTGTTAGGACTAGATAGCATCTACCCCACGTTCCCCCGTGCGAACACGAACGACCGTATCGACAGGAGTAGACCAGACTTTTCCGTCACCGATGGCGCCAGTGCTGGCCGCCTTCACAATGACGTCGATGACCTTCTCGGCTTCAGGTGAATCCACGAGAACTTCAACGCGCACCTTGGGTACGAGGTCAACTGTGTACTCGGCACCACGGTAGACCTCAGTGTGTCCCCGCTGACGTCCAAAACCACTCGCCTCGGAGACGGTGATTCCTGTGATACCGAATGCCTGTAGTGCGTTCTTAACATCATCCAATTTAAATGGCTTGATAATTGCGGTAATTAGTTTCATCGTTGATCCCCTTAGTTTCCGGAAGCTGTAGAAATGTAGCGAGAACCATCACTAAATGATGCACTCTCGTAAGCAGTCTCAGCATGCTGAGAGAGGTCGAGACCCTTGTATTCATCTTCCTCAGAGACACGAAGACCGATGGTCTTATTGAGAATCTGAGCCAAGATATAGGTCACGATGAAGGAGTAGGCAACGGTTGCTCCGACAGCAGCTGCCTGCTTGCCGAGAAGTCCAAAACCGCCCTTGTAGAAGACACCGTTAGCGCCGTTAACCATATGGGTTCCGAAGAAACCAATGAGAAGAGCGCCAAGAACACCACCGACAAGGTGAACGCCAACAACATCAAGAGCATCATCGAACTTGAAGATATTCTTAAGGCCAGTAGCTAGTGCGCAAATAACGCCAGCGGCCAAACCGATCACGATTGAACCCATAGGGCTCACGAATCCACATGCTGGGGTGATTGCGACCAAGCCAGCAACAGCGCCAGATGCGGCACCGAGTGTTGTGGCATGACCATCGCGAATCTTTTCAGTGACTACCCAAGCGAGAAGAGCCGCGCCGGTTGCAGTGTTGGTGTTAACGAATGCATAAGCAGAGAGCGTGTTGGCTCCTAGTGCTGAACCTGCATTGAATCCAAACCATCCGAACCAGAGAAGTCCTGCTCCAAGAAGTACGTAAGGAACATTGTGTGGACGCATGCGCTCTTTAGGCCAGCCCTTGCGCTTTCCAATGACCAAGATAAGTGCGAGTGCAGCAGCGCCAGCGTTGGCGTGAACAACAGTTCCACCAGCAAAGTCTTCCGCGCCCAACTTGAATAGCCAACCACTTGGTGAAAAGACCCAGTGTGCGATTGGTGCATAAACGATAACGAGCCAGATTCCTGCGAAGAGGGACCAAGCGCCAAATTTCAAACGATCTGCAGTTCCACCAGTGATGAGCGCCGGCGTGATGATGGCGAACATCAACTGGAAAGCACAGAAGACCAGTGGCGGAATAGTGAGCGCTTCAAATCCAGTTGCTTGCTGCCAGATGTGGTTAAGTCCAAATTGGTGGAAGTCGCCAATCCACTTTCCCTTGCCGCTAAAGGCGAGGCTGTAAACGCCGGTAATCCAGAGGACGCTCACGATTCCCATCGTGACGTAGTTTTGAGCGAGCATTCCTAAAACATTCTTGCCGCGGACCATTCCGCCATAGAAGAAGGCGAGTCCTGGGGTCATGAGGAGGACCAAGGCCGAAGCGACCAAGATCCAGGCGGTATCTCCTGTATCAAAATGCATGTGTAACTCCTGTAACTCTTAGTGAGAATTCAAGTCGATGTGAATAGCTCTCGCCATTGAGATAGCTGTACCTTCCCCTGCCCGCGTTACGCCCAGCCCACCTCCATATTTCAGGGGGGTGACACTTTGGGGAGTTGTGTTAAATCTGGGTTACAAAGGCCTTCGGGTTAATTAATTAACCCCGCTAGATAAGAATCTGCATCAAAAACGGCGAAATCTTGAGCTGACTCCCCTGTCCCCACAAATTTCACGGGTAGGCCGGTCGCTCGTTCGATTGCCAGGGCGATTCCGCCACGAGCAGAGCCATCCATCTTGGTCAAGATCAGACCGGTCACTGCCACGCTCTCAATAAAGGTCTTGGCTTGCGCTATTCCATTTTGCCCGGTGGTCGCATCGATGACTAAGAGAACTTCATCGATCGGAGTTACCTTCTCGACGACGCGACGAACTTTGCCAAGCTCATCCATCAAGCCTGACTTGGTATGCAAACGTCCAGCAGTATCAATGATCAGATAATCGACGCCATCTGATTTAGCTTGTGTTGCGGCATCAAAGGCAACCGATGCCGGATCGCCATTGGCCTTACCAGCCACCACGGGAACATTAAGTCGATCTCCCCAGGTTTGAAGTTGTTCAATGGCTGCGGCGCGAAAAGTATCGGCGGCACCTAAGAAAATTGAGCGGCCTTGGCTCTTAAGAAGCGCGACAAGTTTCGCCGATGAAGTTGTCTTTCCAGTTCCATTTACTCCGACAACCAAGACAGTTGTGGGGCGATCTGCATGCCACGTGATTCGACGATCGGCGCTACTGAGCCAACTCTTGAGCGAATCTGTAATCGCGTTCTCCGCTTCATCGCCCTTTGCCTTTTTCGCAATCGCAATAATTTCAGCAGTATTTGCTGCGCCTAAATCTGACTCGATAAGCGATTGTTCGATCTCATCCCAATCGGCGGATGCAGTGGAACCAATCCGAAGCTTGGCAAATAGTTTGCTGAAAAGTGCCATCAGAGCGGCCTAGAGATTAAGCAGGCTGATTATCGACGTCGCGAAGACGCTGAGAGATAACTTCTGACACGCCATCGCCGCGCATGGTGACACCGTACAGAGCGTCGGCAATCTCCATGGTGCGCTTCTGGTGCGTAATAACGATCAACTGTGACTTCTCGCGAAGCTCTTCGAATACACCGAGTAAGCGGCTGAGGTTTGTATCGTCAAGGGCTGCTTCGACTTCATCCATGACGTAGAACGGACTTGGGCGAGCTTTGAAGATTGCAACGAGAAGAGCCACCGCAACGAGCGAACGCTCACCGCCAGAAAGTAGTGAAAGGCGCTTCACGCGCTTTCCTGGTGGACGAGCTTCGACATCTACGCCAGCATTCATCATGTCCTCAGGGTTGGTGAGGATGAGGCGACCATCGCCACCCGGGAAGAGACGCGCGAAGATAGATTCAAATTCACGTGCGACATCGGTATAGGCATCATGGAAAATCTGTTGAACTTTGTCATCGACTTCCTTGATGATGTCGAGCAGATCGCGCTTGGTTTTCTTGAGATCTTCCAATTGCTCAGCTAAATAGCGAAGGCGCTCTTCGAGTGAGGAGTATTCCTCGAGTGCGAGTGGATTGATCTTGCCCAGTAAGGCAAGTGAACGCTCTGCTTGAGCAAGACGCTTCTCTTGTTGATCGCGGCGATAAGGGATCAATTCGCCCGGAACGAAATTGCCTTCTTCATCTTCGACAAAAGTAGGAACATCTGCATGTGGGCCGTACTCATTGACCAAAGTGTTGACATCAACTCCGAGTTCTTCAACCGCTCGAAGTTCGAGTTGTTCGATACGCATGCGTTGTTCAGCACGGGCCAGTTCATCGCGATGGACGCTAGAAGTGAGCGCTTCTAATTCGGTGGTGAGCTCACGAATGCGGCCACGGATGGAAAGAATTTCACCTTCGCGATCAGATCGAGCAATTTCCAGACGTTCACGCTCGGCAGCAGCCTTGGAGATTGAAACTTCGATTTGGATCAGCGCTTCATAAGCAGCGTCGGCAACAGATTGAGCAGTTACTGCAGCTACAGCACGTTGTTCGCGACGAACAACTGCTTTGGATGCGTTCTCTCGCTCTGAAACAGCTGCTTGTTCAAGTGAGCGTGCGCGAGCTGAGAGTGCAGTGACGCGCTCCTCGTGTGTGCGAAGTTCGAGACGCGCTTCTACTTCGCGTGAGCGGGCAGCGGAAACTTGGGAGCGAAGGTCTTCCAGATGAGTCAAATCTGGCTCTTGAGGTTCGACGTGAGATTCAAATTGAGCGATTGCCGCAGCTAGATCATCTTCATCTTTGGTCCGCTGTGATGTTGCCTCAACCAATGAGGCCGCCACACGATCGACTTCACCTTGTGCAGTCTTTACATTCTGGCCAGCTACTGCCATCTGCTCAGCGAGTCCGGACATCTTGGCATCAGAGTCATTGAGTTTAGAGAGCGCTAATTCATAAGTGCTCTTTCGTCCGGCCACTTCATCGCTAGCACGTACAAGTTCGAATTTAAGAGAGTCGCAAGTTGCGATCACTTCGGCAAGTTCGGACTCTGATTTCTCAACCAACGCTGATATTTCGATGGCTGAGTTTTGACCCGATGAACCACCACGTACACGAATTCGTGAGACCACATCGCCATCGCGAGTGATTGCAATGCAGGTCGAATCTGCAGCCAATGCCCGCTCTGCCTCTTGGAGATCTTCGACGGCAACGAAGCCTGAGAGAAGATGTGAGATCGCAGTGGAAATTTCTGGGGCAGATACGAGTGAGGCTAGTGAAGTAAAGCCAGATGGGATGGAGCGGGTCGAAGGCGCAAAGCCAGCGTCACCGTCGATCACCAAAATTTCAGACTGTCCAGCCTTTTCACTTTTGAGCATCGTAAGGGCGTTAACGGCGGAAGAAATATTGCCCACTACAACAGAATCAGAAAGGGGTCCGAGTGCTGCAGCAACAGCTGCTTCCCAACCATTACTTACGGAGATGAGAGACGCTAGACGACCACGAACGGCAACTCCCCCACGTCCTTCAAGCAAAGCAACTGAACCATCGCGATGAACGAGTGATTCCTGGAGAGCGCGTAATCTGGCTTCAAGTCCAGAGCGGCTCTTCTCCGCCTCGCGTTCGCGCTCCTGTAAAGAGGTGAGCGCATCGGTCGCAGTTTCGAGCGAACTCTTTGCTGCTTCGAATTCTGAATCGAGGCCAGGTTCGGATGCGTCCAGGCTTGCGATCTGAGTTTCAAGGAATGCGTACTCTTCTTGGAATGTGCGTAGGCGCTGCGCTGCAGCATCACGTGAATTCGTGAGACGAGTAATTTCAGCATTGGTCGCATCGATACGTGAACGAAGACCGTTGATGTGGCCTTCTTGGCGCGCAGTACCTTCGCGTTGATCAGCAATTGCGCGCAATGATGCTGAAACAGAATTCTCTTCTTGATGTAATTGCGACTCGAGGCCCTGCAACTCCACCTTCATGGACTCGAGGGCAGAAGATGCGGTCTGGAGTTCAGTCCGAAGGTCAGCTTCTTCTAGTCGAAGTGTGGCTGCTTCTTGCTCCATCGCTTCTGGATCACGACCACTTGATCGAGCCTCTTCAGCTTCCTCGCTTAGGAACCGAGCACGTTCGGATGAGAGGTTTTGGACACCACGGAATTTTTCGCGCTGGGCCGTGAGTTGGTAATAATTTTCTTGTGCGCGAACGAGAAGTGGGTTCTCAGCAATAGTGATCGCATCGATCTCTTCTTCGCGAGCACGAGCAGTATTAAGCGCGCCTTCGACTTCATCGCGGCGAGCACGGAGTGAGGTCTCATCGGCTACTTCAGCATCTTGAGTCGAACGCAATTGAATAAGATCATCAGCTAATAAGCGCAATCGCGAATCGCGAACATCAGATTGAATGGTGGATGCTTTGCGGGCAACTTCAGCTTGCTTGCCCAGTGGTTTGAGTTGGCGACGAAGTTCAACAGTTAAATCTTGGATTCGAGCTAGATTGGCTTGCATTGAATCTAGTTTGCGAATCGCTTTTTCTTTGCGTTTACGGTGCTTAAGAACACCCGCTGCTTCCTCGATGAAGGCGCGACGCTCTTCGGGATTTGCCAGCAGAATCGCATCGAGTTGGCCTTGGCCAACGATCACGTGCATTTCACGACCGATACCACTATCGCTGAGCAACTCTTGAATATCAAGAAGTCGCGCGGTATCGCCATTGAGTTGGTACTCACTGGCACCGTTGCGGAAGAGAATTCGAGTAATTGTGACTTCGGTGAAATCGATAGGTAGAACGCCAGAGGTATTGTCGATGGTGACAGAGACTTCAGCGCGACCTAGTGGTGCGCGGCCAGAAGTTCCGGCGAAGATAACATCTTCCATCTTTCCGCCACGAAGTGATTTAGCGCCCTGCTCGCCCATTACCCAAGAGAGTGCATCCACAACATTTGATTTTCCAGAGCCATTAGGACCGACGACGCAAGTGATGCCAGGTTCAAAATTAAGAGTGGTCGCCGAAGCGAAGGACTTAAAGCCCTTAAGCGTCATGCTCTTTAAATACACAGGCTGAACCTATCGGATTGCGCTCCCGATCAATAATTATTCGAGCGTAAAAACTGAAGAAGAGAGTGAAGTACTAGTTGAGGGTTTACTTGCGGCCGATCAAATCTTCGTAAGCCAAGCGGGCAGCGGCCTGCTCTGCCTCGCGCTTGCTCTTTCCATAGCCCATCGCAAAGCTCTCGCCGCTGATGAGGGCGACTGCCGTAAAACTCTTATCGTGGTCTGGACCAGATTCTTCAACAAGATATTCGGGTGAACCGAGGGATCGTGCTGCTGTTAATTCTTGGAGCGCGGTCTTGCCATCGAGACCGACGCCTTGGGCATTGGCAGCTTCGATGATCGGCTTGAACCACTGAAGAATTATTCGCGCCGTTTCAGTAAAGCCACATTGCAAATAGATAGCGCCAATCAGGGCTTCTAAAGTATCTGCGAGGATTGAATTTTTATCGCGTCCACCGGTGGTCTCTTCACCTTTACCGATACGCAAGTACTCACCCAAATTGAGATCGCGAGCGAGTGCAGCAAGTGCACGCATATTGACGACACCAGAACGAAGTGGTGAAAGTTTGCTCTCATCGAGATCAGGAAATGTTGTGAAGAGTTCTTCGGTGACAACTAATCCCAAGACACTATCGCCCAAAAATTCCAAACGTTCATTGGTGGGAATGCCACCCGATTCGTAAGCGAAGGAGCGGTGGGTGAAAGCTAATTGCAGCAGCTCATCCTTAACCGATATTCCGAGCGCTCCGGTTAGGCGAGAGTACAGATCAGACCTCTAGAACCTGGCGACGGTTGTATGTACCGCAGGTTGGGCATGCTGTGTGCTGAAGCTTTGGTGAGTTGCACTGCTCGCAGTTTGCGATTGGAGGAACAGTTGTCTTCCAGGCGCTGCGGCGATGACGGGTACGCGAACGGGAGAGCTTTCGCTTTGGGACCGGCATGTTGTGCTCCTCTTGCTAAAAATTTCTACTTCGAGAAATCAGCGCCCATTCGGGCCGCTACGAGGAGAAAGTATCCCTTAAAGGGGCAAATATGTAAAAACGAGGGCTGAGGCCACTTGGGCTGGGAAGCCAGACGGCTTGGGCTAGTTGCGCCCCGGCCCGTCTATCTCGCCGGCTTCGCCCTCAACTGCGAGGTCAGAGAGACCCGAGAGGCCTGCTAGCCCCGCCCAGCGTGGATCGATCTGCTCGTGCGAATGCTCTTCGGCCAGGTTCGCCCATTTTTCGCCGCAGCCCTGACACAGCCCCTCGCAATTTGCATCGCAGAGCGGGTTGATCGGCAGGTTCAGGATAATCGCATCGCGAATCGGACCTTCGAGGTCGATCAGCTCCCCCACCATATGGCGGAGCTCATCGTCTTCTTCAGATAATTCTTCCTCAAGCTTTTTAGCGCTCTTTTTCTTATCAGCTTTTCGAGCTTGCCGTGGATCAACATCGTATTCATAGAGATCTTGAAAGGGCTCATCTACATCAATTTCCAACGGATCTAAGCAGCGACCGCACTCACCACTAGCCACGGATATGACTGTTCCAGTAACGAGAACGCCTTCTTCGACTGATTGCAATGTGAAATCAATATCAATCGGTTGATCTTGCGCGATTGCCAGTACATCGAATCCCAGCGCTTCGTGCTCATCGATCTCAAGTCTCATCTGGCGAATCTCGCCCGGCCGGCGAGGCAAATCGTGAGCGCTAATAATGAAAGGTGACAGTGCCATCTGATTAACCACTAATTAATTATCAGCAAGGTCGGAGAGAGCATGCTTGGTCTCAATTCCGCCGAGCTTGTCGCGACCGCGATTTACTACATCGAGGGTCTTATTTAAAATAACTTCGAGAGTCGCAAGGCGCGAATCGATATATGAATCAATCTCATCGCGTTGTTCTTTCGCTTCGAGCTCAACTTCATCCAAAATTCGCTGAGCTTCTTTCCGAGCAGCAGCCACAATCTCAGTCTGGGAGACCATGGAAGCAACTTCTTCGCGCGCTAAAGCTATAATCTGATCTGCGCTCACTCGAGCTTCTTCAATAATGTGCTCGTGTTCATTCAGAACATTTTGCGCTCGCTCAAGGTCCAACGGAAATGTCTGAGCGATATCTTCTAGAACATCAATCATTTCTCCGCGGTGAAGAACGCAACTGGCAGAAAGCGGCACTCCGCGAGCTTCTTCGACCATAGTGATCGCGCTCTGAACTTTATGGATTACTTCCATGGGAATACCTCTTCCAGGGTCTCTCGAGATTACTTCTTAGCGGAACGTTGGTCGGCAAGGCGCTTTCCCAATCGTTCCAAAATCTGTGCAGGTACATATCCAGATACATCTCCACCATGGCTCGCGATCTCTTTGATAAGTGAAGAGGAGAGAAATGAGTGGGCTGGAGAGGTGGACATAAAGAGTGTCTCGATACCCTGAAGCTGATAATTGATCTGAGACATCTGGAGTTCGTAATCAAAGTCGGTGACCGCCCGCAGGCCTTTCACGATTGAATCAATCCCTTGGTTTTTACAGTAATCCACAAGCAGCCCTGACCAAGAGTCGATTTTTACATTGGAATACTGGGCAGTGACTTCCGAGATCATCGCCATCCGCTCTTCAACAGTAAAGAGAGATTGCTTTGTCTGATTGACCAGAACGGCGATTGTCACTTCATCAAAGAGCTTGGCAGCTCGATCGATGATATCGAGGTGCCCATAGGTGATGGGATCAAAGGATCCGGGGCAGACAACGCGTTTCACGGTTAAACGCTAGCAGACGCTCCGCCGTAGAAGATACTTCCTTGCCCATATGAGCGTACTTTCTCCAACATAAATGGCGCCGGCCAAGTGAAAGGCGATTTTTTAGTGCGACGTTCGATCGCAATCAATCCATTTTCGGCGAGAAGACCATTGATATGGATGCTCAGTAAAAGCGATTCAATTTCTTCATTGGGAATTTCATAAGGTGGATCCATAAAAATAATATCGAAACCTTGATCATGCGGGACGCTGACATATCGGCTTACTGGTGCATGTACCACTGAAAATATTCCCTGCGCCTGCGACACCAATTCGAAATTCTTTGTTGTAATTTTTGCGGTTGCTTCATGGTTTTCAACAGCGACAACGTGCGCAGCGCCGCGAGAGAGCGCTTCGACTCCTACCGCGCCAGAGCCAGCAAAGAGATCGAGAAAGGCAATGCCCTCCATGCCACCAAAAGTGGAGTCAAGCGATGAGAAGAGGCCTTCGCGAGCTCGATCCGAAGTTGGTCGAGTCGTGTCAGGTGGAGAGAAGAGCGTCTTGCCCTTGCTGGAGCCGGCGATGATGCGCATACTGCTAACGCTATCTCCTCTAGCCCTTGTCCATAAAACTGGCGCTCTCTTCATTTCGCAGTTCAGCGACCTTGGCTTGGAGTTCGGGAAGTTGACTTAATGTGCCATCACTCTCAATGAGCGCGAGAGCATCCTGTCGAGCGATTTCAATGAGGGGCTCATCGCGCAATACTCGAAGCAATCGCAGCTGTGAGCGAGTTCCGGATTGGGAAGCTCCCAGCACATCTCCTTCACGCCGTTGATCCAAATCGATTCGAGACAGTTCAAAACCATCGAGAGTTCCTGCTACTGCCTGAAGTCGTTCCATCGCGGCGGACTCCTCTGGTGCTGCCGAAACTAACAAACAGAGCCCCGGGATTGCGCCTCGGCCCACGCGACCACGCAGCTGGTGCAATTGCGAAACACCAAATCGATCGGCGTCCATAATCACCATCATGGATGCGTTAGGGACATCTACGCCAACTTCAATAACAGTAGTCGACACTAAAACATCGATTTCGTGGTTAATGAAGGCCTGCATTGTGGAATCTTTTACATCTGTAGTCTGGCGGCCATGGAGTGGTGCAACCCGAACACCCTTGAGGGCGCCGAGCGCCAACTCGGGAGCGAGCTCTTCAACTGAAGCCATCTCACCACTCCCCTGATCTTCTTCATCAAAAGAGTCCCCCATCAATATTGCCATCGCTCGATCTGAGTCAGTGATCATGGATTTTTTATCGGCAGGATCCGGAGCGGTGATACGAGGGGCGACGATATAGGCCTGATGGCCCTTCGCGACTTCTTCTTTAATTCGCTCCCACGCGCGATCTAAATAATGGGGTTTTTCAAGTACCGGGATAACGTGGGTAGTAATCGGAGAACGCCCAGATGGCAATTGTCGCAAGGTCGAGATATCGAGATCTCCAAAGATCGTCATAGCAACGGTTCGAGGGATAGGAGTTGCGGTCATGACGAGAACATGTGGTGGGTGCTCTGCTTTTGCTCGCAGCGCATCGCGCTGTTCGACTCCAAAGCGATGTTGTTCATCCACCACAATCAAACCGAGATCGTGGAATTCCACTCCCTGACTGAGCAGAGCATGGGTTCCAATAATAATTCCTGCTTCACCTGATGCAATTCGCCCGAGCGCCACTTTCTTTGAAGCAGCATTCATGGATCCAGTAAGTAGCGCCAACTGCGTACCTTGATCGGAGCCACCGAGCGTCCCGCGTTCGGCCAGCGGTCCCAAAATCTTCTTCATCGTTGCAAAATGTTGCTGTGCCAAGACTTCAGTCGGAGCTAACAACGCA
>CAIXHZ010000100.1 GCA_903919375.1 uncultured Actinomycetes bacterium
ATCGGCTGCAGGAAGGGCCTTGATGGAAGCTGAATCGGCTGCAGGGAAGACGATCTTCTGTTCAGAGAGTTGACTCTTTACCTGACTGTTAGCGAAGTTACCGCCCCATTGAAGTAGTGCACCTGCCGCAATAAAGACTACGGCCAAAAGAATTCCAATATTACTGGCGATTTTGTCGAATTGTTTTCTGTTCATTTCGCTCTCCTTTGTCATCAACCAGTCAATCGTTGCCTGGCGTCCTAAGGAGATACTGCTCGCTCTGGAATCTCGACACACCTAGAAGTGCGAGTGCTAGCACTTGAGCGACTTGTAACCCTAAGGCAAGAGAGGTAGCACTTTGAGGTACGTCACAATCTGAAGAGAAAGGTTATTCAACATGTCGGTTGCAGAGCGAGCGACCGTCGGGCCCGACCTCAAAATGTTGACATGGAATGTTCAATTTATCGAATGAGGCGTCACCGAATTGAGAACGATAAGCGAGTGCGAGTAAGACTCTAATATTTGTATCGCCATCGGCTTTGATGGCAAAGGCGCGAGCCATTCGAGAGACGGTATTTTCGATAACTTTTTCGGTATGAGCAGTCTCTCGAGCGATCGCTGAATTAGAGAGCCCATCACACATATGAGCTGCAACAAGATGTTCAAATGGAGTGAGTTCCCTGGTGAGGATGCGGATATCCACGAAATGTTCTCCAATCTCTTCGATACTTAGCGGGAGGGGTAGCCAATCGATCAGGCGAGTGTTTAGACTCACGCTTATGATAGATGTATTAGTCGAAGATCGCTCATCCATCCGAACAATTACTCTCAATCGACCGGCTAAGAAGAATGCACTTACCCCTGGGATGTATCAGATCATGTCTCAGGCGCTCAATGAGGCCGCTGGAGACTTCGCCATCCGCGCTGTAGTCATAACTGGAGCCGGAACGGCATTTACTGGCGGAAATGACATCAGCGATTTTCTGGAGACTCCGCCCACTGGTCCAGAATCACCAGTATTCAATTTCCTTTATGCACTTCACGATTTTCCCAAACCATTGATCGCCGCTGTCCACGGCAATGCTGTTGGGATTGGCACCACTGCGCTCCTGCATTGCGACATAGTTGTAGCCGCCCCGGACTCTAAATTTCAAATGCCATTCGTCAATCTGGGCTTAGTGCCAGAAGCAGGCTCATCGCTCCTTTTCCCTAAATTAGTGGGACATGCCAAGGCCTCCGAAATATTTTTAACCGGACGATCCTTCGGCGCCGAAGAGGCGCTCACTATGGGATTGGTCAACAAGATCGCCCCGGACCATTTGGCCGAAGCGATGTCGATCGCCGAAGTGATCGCGCAACAACCTCCTACTGCTGTGATTAACACTAAAGCGCTTCTCAAAAGCGGATATCACCAAGCGGTATCGATGGTGATGGAGGCCGAAGGCGAACTCTTTCGAATCGCCCTCGAATCCGATGAGGCGCAGATTGCCTTCATGAATTTCCTGAGTAAAAAGAGTAAGGGGTAGGCGATGTCACTCGAAGGTAAAAGAATCTTTATTACGGGAGGATCGCGCGGCATTGGCCTGGCCATTGCACTTCGAGCTGCCCGTGATGGCGCCCAGATTGCGATCGCAGCCAAGACCACTGACCCGCATCCGACGTTGCCCGGCACTATCTTTTCTGCGGCTAAAGAGATCGAAGCAGCCGGGGGAGTTGCCTTGCCGATTGCCTGCGATATCCGCGATGAGAGCCAAATCGAAAGCGCTATTGCGCAGACAGCTGAAAAATTTGGCGGAATCGATATTCTTATTAATAATGCCAGCGCAATCAATCTGACTCCCACAGAGAAGACTCCGGCTAAGCGCTTTGATTTAATGCTCGACGTGAATGTACGCGGAACCTTCCTTGCATCTCAAGCAGCAATTCCGCATTTGCGAAAGAGCGCCCAAGAAGGAAGAAACCCCCATATTCTCACGCTCTCGCCTCCGCTCTCCATGAACCCTAAATGGTTTAAGCCCCATGTCGCCTACACAATCTCCAAATATGGAATGAGTATGTGCGTTCTAGGAATGGCCGAGGAATTTAAGCGAGATGGAATTGGCGTCAATGCGCTCTGGCCACGAACTGCGATCGATACGGCGGCGCTAGCGATGATTCCAGGAGTGGATACTGATTTTTGTCGTAGGCCAGAGATTTTGGCAGATTCGGCTTATATTATTTTCAATCGCGAATCAAAAACGTGTACTGGTAATTTCTTTGTAGACGATGAACTTCTCGCTGCGGAAGGGATAACCGATCTCGAGAAATACTCGGTTAAGCCCGGCACAACTGATTTTCTCTTGGATTTCTTTCTCGATTAATGAGCTCTCGATTTGCTCGTGAAGATCATCTGGGCCACCTCAGTAGCGGGCCTTCCCACACGATTATCGTGGGAGCAAGCACGATTCTTATCATCTCTGCCCTTCTCTTGGGCACCTGGGCCTATCTGAAGAGCAGAGAGTAATAAGGAATAAGTTACTTAGAGGGCAACTCCGCCTTCGGCTTCAACAAGTGAATCCTTGCCAACATTGATCGTGAAAGCGATGACGATAGCGGCTAAGAGCAAGAAGCCGGCGCCATAGATAAATGTTGTGGAGAAGCCATGTACTTGAGCAAATACCTGAACTTTTGCACCCAATTGAGTGTGTGACTTGGCATAGGTAGTGGCGGAAGAAATTGCCACGGTATTGAGAAGTGCTGCTCCGAGCGAGCCACCAATCTGCTGACTGGTGTTGAGCACCGCACTTGCTACGCCAGCATCGTGCTCGCCGGCATTGTGGAGACCTGTGCTGGCTGATGGGATGAAGAAGAGCGCAAGACCCGATGACATGACGATGATCGCAGGCAATATCGCGGTCGTGTAAGAAGAGGTCGGGGTGATGCGAGAGAGGAAGAGAAGTCCCGCCGCCGCTGCAACCAGGCCAGTAACCATAAGTGGACGAGGTCCAACCTTAGGTAGGAGTTGTGATCCGATTCCGGCAAAGACGATGACGCCCATAGAGAATGGAAGGAAGGCGAAGCCTGAGCGCAGTGATGAGTAATGTAAGTAGCTCTGCATGTAGATGGAGAGGAAGAGGAACATCGCGAAGAGGCCAGTACCCACCAACAGGGTGCCAATATAGGAGCCACCGCGATTGCGTTCAGTGAGAACTCGAAGTGGAAGTAGGGGATTGGCAACGCGCTTTTCAATAACAAAGAAAGCGATCAAAAACACTGCTGCGACGATGAAGAATTTATATGTCGAGAAGTTCGCCCAACCATGACCCGCTGCTTGGCTAAAACCATAGACGAGCGAGACAAGTCCAAGTGTGACCGAGACTGCGCCAGGAATGTCATAACTGCGGTTGCCCGGTGCCTTTGATTCATGAATAAATGGAATTGCAAGGAGTACGGCGACTATAGCGATCGGCACATTGACGCCAAGGCACCAGCGCCAGTTGGCGTATTCAGTAAGTGTTCCGCCGAGGATTAAACCAATCGCTGCTCCGCCGCCAGAAATTGCGCCGTAGACACCAAAGGCGCGGGCGCGCTCTTTAGGCACAGTGAAGGTGACGTTGATGAGTGAGAGCGCAGCTGGAGCAAGAAGTGCGCCAAATGCGCCTTGCAATCCGCGGGCAGTGAAGAGCAGACCTTGCGTTGAAGCAATACCGCCTAAGCCAGAAGCAGCAGCAAATCCGATAAGTCCGATAATGAAGACTTTCTTGCGGCCAACAAAGTCAGCGATACGTCCGCCAAGCAGGAGGAGTGAACCAAAGGCAAGTGAGTATGCAGTAACTACCCATTGGCGATTGGCGTCAGAGATATGGAGCGCCTTTTGCGCACTTGGTAGAGCGATGTTAACGATTGAGGCATCGAGAACGACCATAAGCGATGCGATCGCAATAACCATCAATGCGCGCCAACGGTTCGGGTCTAATCCATTTTCATCTAAGACAGGCTTTTTCGACATTGATCTCTCCCATGGTTGTTATTAGCGATAAAAGTTAAGCCCGTATTCTCTCCCATTTTCTGCGAGATATCTTGTTAAAGGCTCATTGTGAGCCGCGCGGGAGGTTAAATCGTGAGGAGGGCGCTCTGAAGAGTGGCGCGCTTCACTTCAAGGATCCGGTGATTAGGGAGGTTGGTCCAACCCGCCTGATCCCACCCGCTTGATGCGGCAATGATGCCTCGTGCATCTGCTCGGTAGGCCAAGTCATAGTAGCCCGGACCCTCGTCATCAGGGATCTTCGCATCATTATGTTCACATATGGTGAAGAAATATTCGGGGGTCAAGATCATTGCATTGATGCTTGAAAAGTTATCTTGGGCAGCGATTGCTCGAACCGCTGCCAAGATGCCGGCCTGCAAACCTAATCTGCGAACTTGGGTCACGATGGCGAAGAAATACTTTTCGCTATCCGTTTCGCCGCGCATATACGGGATTAAATCCGGAACGATAAATTTATCCAGTGAACTGGGGGGATTGATTGAGCCATTGTGAATGAAGCTCATCTCCTCGAAAGCGAAGGGGTGGGTATTGCCTTCGGAGATAGCAAGGCCAAGGGTTGCCCAACGCAGGTGCAACAAAGCGCCATCCGATTGAAGAGAGTTTGCGGTTTGCGCAAAACGCACACTCTCACTTGCGCGCCCCGGTTCGAGAATAAGTTCTGGCGCGCCAGCGCTATTTATGGCCGATATGCCCCAACCATCGCCGTGCTTGGCTGAGAGATCAGTGAATTGCCCGAAAGTTGGACCTGCGATCTCCGCGATTGTCTCGGAATGATCTGAGACAAATCCCATGAGCCGGCACATAAGAGAACTTTATCCTGCTCGTTAGTTTTGTGTATCGAAGAAGACGTTCTTAGTTTCGGTAAATGCATCCAGCGCGTCTGGGCCGAGCTCTCGGCCAAGTCCGGATTGTTTATATCCACCAAATGGGGTCCAGTACCGGACTGATGAGTTGGAGTTCACGGAGAGATTGCCCGCTTCTACGCCGCGAGAGACGCGCACTGCTCGTCCAATATCGCGAGACCAGATCGAACCGGATAAGCCGTATTCGCTCTCATTTGCTAATCGGATCGCATCGGCTTCATCGGTAAAGCGAAGAACGGAGACTACTGGTCCGAAAATTTCTTCTCGGTATGCCCGATCGCTCGAATCTTTGGGTGTAAGAACGGTGGGGGCGAACCAATAGCCAGGTCCGGTTGGCTTTGAACCTTGGAATGCGATGGGGGAGCCGGCCGGTACAAAATCAGTGACTCGATCGAATTGCAGTTTGGAGATAAGTGGCCCCATCTCACTGCTCTCCTTTGACGGATCATCTACAACAAATTTCTTTACAGCGACTTCAAATTTCTCCATAAAGCTGTCATAGACGCTGGCTTGAACGAGGATTCGAGAACGTGCACAGCAATCTTGGCCCGCATTATCAAAGACGCCACCCGGCGCACCTGCCGCCGCCTTCTCGATATCGGCATCATCGAAAATTATATTTGCGCTTTTGCCACCGAGTTCGAGCGTCACGCGTTTTACATTTTCGGCGGCCCCACGCATGATCTGCTTACCGACTCCAGTGGATCCGGTGAAGACGATTTTACGGACCAACGGGTTGGTGACAAATCGATCGCCGACAACACTGCCCTTACCCGGAATAACGGTGAAGACGCCTTCGGGAATTCCCGCTTCGAGCGCGAGTTCGGCCAATCGAATTGCAGTCAGGGGAGTGTATTCAGCAGGCTTCAAGACAACGGTGTTGCCTGCCGCCAGAGCAGGCGCGAAGCCCCATGCTGCGATTGGCATTGGGAAATTCCACGGAACAATAATTCCCACAACACCCAATGGCTCCTTGAAAGTAATGTCTATGCCATTAGGGACTGGAATCTGTCGACCAAATAGGCGCTCAGGAGCGGCGCTGTAATAGTTGAGAAGATCGCGAACGTTGCCCGCTTCCCATCGGGCATTGCCGATCGTATGGCCAGAGTTCAGGACTTCAAGTTGTGCCAACTCTTCGTTATGTGATTCAACTATGGCAGCAAAAGTGCGAAGTAGCTTGGCTCGATCCCCAGGCGTAACTTTCTTCCAGCTCTCAAAAGCGTGCTGTGCTTTGAGGATTGCAACATCTGTCTCGTCGATATCTGCTAGGTGGATGTCTTGGATTGGCTGCTCGGTGACTGGGCTAATAATTGTGTAGTTCGACATAATTTCTCAATCTCTCGCTGTGGAATTAAGTGGGCAATTTAGAAAAGTGGAGTTACATGCGCTCAAATCCGCGATAGCGCTCCCAATCAGTCACTGCTTTTCCAAAGGCATCAAGTTCAGTATCTGCCATGTGGGTGTAGTGCTTCTGAACATCTTCGCCAAAAGTCTCTCTTACCCATTGGCTTCCTGCCCAGAGGTCACGCGCCTCCTGCAATGAAGTGGGCACTCGAGAGGTCTCTAAAGCGTAAGCATTTCCAGTGAAGATTGGTTCGAGAGGGGTCTTCTTCTCGATGCCATCAAGCCCGGCTGCAATCATTCCGGCGACTGCAAGATATTGATTGACATCGCCACCAGGAACGCGATTTTCAATGCGCAAGCTATGGCCTTGACCGACCAGACGAAGTGCACAGGTGCGATTGTCGCGTCCCCATTTGAGCGCAGTCGGCGCGAAAGTTCCGTACTGGTATCGCTTATATGAATTGATGTTGGGCGCGTAGAGCAAGGTGAGCTCACGCATATGTGCTTGAATCCCTGCCAAATATGCTCGGCCAAGCTCTGACATGCCATCGCCGGCATCTCCTGCGAGAACTGCTTCGCCGCTCTTGCTGCGGAAGGAGAGATGAATGTGACACGAATTTCCTTCGCGCTCATTAAATTTAGCCATAAAGGTCAGAGCACAACCTTGCTGCGACGCGATCTCTTTGGCACCCATCTTGTAAATAGAATGGTTGTCGCAAGTGGTTAAGGCATCTTCATAGCGGAAGGCAATTTCGTGCTGACCAAAATTGCATTCGCCTTTTGCTGATTCAACGATGAGACCGGCTTTATCCATCTGCAATCGAATTTCGCGGAGTAGTTTCTCAACCCGTGAGGTTCCGATGAGAGAGTAATCAACGTTGTATTGGTTGGCAGGGATGAGATCTGTATAACCCTTATCAAAGGCCTCTTCGTAGGTATCTTTAAAGACTATAAACTCGAGTTCCGTTCCGCATAGTGCAATCATGCCGGCCGCATCTAGTCGCGCTAGCTGCTTCTTGAGAATGCTTCGTGGGGCGACAGATACATCATGCTTGTGGTGGTCGACAAAGTCTGCGGTCACCATGGCGGTGCCGGGATGCCATTCGAGCTTGCGAACTGTGTTGAAATCTGGGTGCATTCCCATATCTGCGTAGCCGGTATCCCAATTCGAGACGTCGTAGCCTTGAACAGTATTCATGTCGATATCGACGGCTAAGAGGTAGTTACAACCTTCAGTGCCATTGGCAATGGTGTCGGCCAGGAAGAAAGGTGCGTGGATACGCTTACCCTGCAGGCGGCCCTGCATATCGGTTGCTCCTACGATGACGGTATCAATCGCTCCGCTCTCAATATCTTTCTTGAGTGCTTCCAGGCTGTAAGACATGGCTCCCTTTCGATGGCGACCAGCAGGAGATGCCGTAGGTCGATGCTTGAGGCTAACGGCGTATCTGAGCTGGTTCAAGAGGGAAGCAGGAAATTCATCTCAGCCATACAGATTTCTCAAAATTGAGGGGCTTTGAGCCGTTTGTAACGCGAAATTAATGAAAAAAAGGGGGTGAGATCCTTTAAAAAACGTGAGACGAGGGCCACACTTATGGGAACTTCTAGGAAGGATGTACTGCTCCATGTCTAATGCTCATGATGCTGATGCCGCGAAATTAGCGGAACTTGGTTATAAACAAGAGTTTGAACGTAAATGGTCCGGCTTCCACAACTTCGCTATCTCGTTCTCCATTATTTCGATCCTCTCGGGCTGCTTCACAACCTTTGCCCAAGCATGGAATAACGGCGGTCCAGTTGCGATCTCTGTCGGTTGGCCAATTATCGCTGGCTTAATCATGCTCATTGGATTGACCATGGCAGAGTTGGTCTCGGCCATGCCTACCGCAGGTGGAATTTATTATTGGGCTTTGAACTTAGGCAAGCCGATTCATGGCTGGGTCACTGGCTGGCTCAATCTCATCGGATTAATTACTGTAACTGCAGGTGTCGACTATGGTTTTGCAAACTTCTTTACCTTCACTGCCAGCCTCTATTCCAAGAGTTTTGATCCCGGAAATCTCCACACCATCTTTATCGTCTTTGCGATCACACTATTGATCCATATTGCGATGAACATTTGGGGCGCCAAGATTATCCATCAGCTCCAAGGAATCAATGTCTGGGTACACGTCTTTGGTGTCGCAGCAATCATTCTTATTCTGATTCTCATTCCTTCACATCATCAGACATCTCATTGGGTCTTTACCCACCAGATCAATAACAGTGGATTCTCACATCACGCATTCTGGATTTACGTCCTCCCATTGGGCTTCTTGCTCACGCAGTACACCATTACTGGCTTTGATGCTTCTGCGCACGTTTCAGAAGAGACCGGCCAGGCAGGAAAGGCTGCCGCGCAAGGACTCTGGAAGTCGATCGCTTATTCAGCTGTAGCTGGATGGATTCTTCTGCTCTCATTCCTCTATGCATCAACGGATGAAGCAGCAATCACTAAAGGTGGCGGTTTTGTAGCAACCATCTTCACCACTGCAGTATCTATGGGTTGGGCAAAGTTGATTCTTATTATCACCTGTCTTGGTCAATTCTTCTGCGGTATGTCTTGCGTTACAGCTGGCTCTCGCATGCTCTTCGCCTTCTCACGCGATAAGGCAGTGCCAGGAAATAAGTACTGGACAAAGCTTGATAAGAATCGCAACCCTTCCCATGCTGCATTTGGACTTGGCTTCGCCGCACTTGTGGTGACTTTGCCAGCGCTCTGGTCAGCAGTTGCTTTCTTCGCGGTTACCTCAATGGCAGTTATTGGCCTCTTTGGTTCCTTCGCAATTCCTATCTGGTTGCGTTGGCGCAAGGGCGATGCCTTCAAGCAAGGCGACTGGAACTTGGGCAAGAAGTGGAAATGGATGGCTCCACTTGCCGTACTCGAGATCGTATTGGTCTCGGTCTATTTCATTATGCCAACTACACCTGCTGGCGTGCCATGGAGCAAGAGCTTTGATATCAAGGCCGCGAACTACACACCAGTGACATTCGTCGTTGTTCTTGGCGGAGCACTTCTCTGGTGGGTACTCGGAGCAAAGAAGCACTTCAAGGGACCAATCCGTACCCTTGATTAAGTTCGCACAGCAATAAACTGAGAATAAGTAAGCCGCTTCGTTCCTGATGGGAGCGAGGCGGCTTATTCAATGAGAGGAGTGGAATATGGGTCGCGTTGAAGGCAAAGTAGCGCTGGTCACGGGTGCAGGTTCAGGAATCGGCGCCGCTAGCGCAATTCGGTTAGCCGAAGAGGGAGCCATTGTTTATTGCGGAGATATCAATCGTGATTCTGCCGCTGCCACAGTGGTTGAGATTCTCTCGGCCGGTGGCAAAGCCTTTGCCGCCCCGCTAGATATTAGTTCTTCGAGTGAATGCGATGCCGTAATCGCAAAGATTGTGGCCGAATCCGGAAAGATCGATATTTTGGTTAATAATGCGGGCGTTAATCTTCCGAGTGTATTTCATGAAACGACCAATGAAGCGATAGATAAGACCCTCAATGTAAATGTTAAGGGCGCCATGTATCTCACACGTGCCAGCTTGCCTCATATGTTAGCTGCGGGCGGCGGCTCGATCGTCAATATGTCGAGCGTCAATGGAATTGTCTCTGAGCCATTTTTAAGTGTCTACTCCGCATCCAAGGGTGCGATTGTTATGTTCACAAAAGGTATTGCTCTGGACTATGCCAAGAAAGGCATCCGATGCAATGCGATTTGCCCAGGCTGGGTGGATACGCCTATCAATTATGCCCATGCAGAGATGCTCGGCGGACTTGACCACGTTTATAAAACTATTGATTCTTTCCAACCCATCGGGCGACCAGGCACGTCACGCGAAATTGCGAACGTGGTTCTCTTCTTGGCATCCGATGAATCATCATTCATGACTGGCTCGATCGTATCGGCAGATGGCGGAATGACCGCTCAGTAAGAGATGAGACGTCCCCACTCTTGAACAATCGGCTTCCACGTAGCTAGAAGATCGGATTCCACAGCAGCAACTTCAGCTTCGACACTGCTCTTACCTGACTCCAAAAAAGCATTGTCGGCGTTTTCTTCCCACGTGTGAATAATCGAAGCATCGATCTCAGGGTGGAACTGAACGGCATAACTTTTGCTACCTACTCGATAGACCTGATTGGCGCAGAGCTCGCTACTGGCAAGAAGTGTTGCCCCTTCGGGTAGGCGAGAAACATAATCTTCATGCCATTGTGCTACAGGAAGAGAGCCGGCAAAGTTAAAGAGCGGATCATGAGCGGATTGCACAGTGGCTTCGATCGAATAGATGCCAATCTCGGATTGTTGGGCCCGAGAAACTTCACCACCCGTTGCCGCGGCTAGTAGTTGAGCACCAAGGCAGATTGCGAAGATCGGAACATCCCGATCAACAGCGTTCTTGAGTAGCGCGCGTTCAGCCGGCAGCCATGGTGCAACATGATCATCCATAGCTCCCATATGCCCACCCAAGGGCATAAGTGCATGAATATCGTCAGGCACTTCTGTGGGCACAACTTCACCATCGTAGGCACGTAGAATCTTTATGGTGTAGCCCAACTCCATGAGCCAGCGACCAGCGAGATGTGGGGGATCGGTAGGATCATTCTGGATTGCCAGAATAGTTTTGCCAGTGACATTCATGGCGACATCCTTCCATCCCGATGGAAAATTTTGAACTTTTTTCAAGAAAAGTCCAACGGCTTTACGCGTAATATTTTTCAAACTCGCCGAAAGTTGGCGTTTATGGCTTAAAAAATGGCGCTCTGCTACCTTTGGTAAGAGGCAACCGATGCCTCGCAACGTTAGATAGTTATTAAAAGGAAATGGAGAGTAGTACTCTTAAAAATAGGGTACTTATTCGAAATGGCTACAGCCCTCAACAACCAAACATATAGAAATTTACCTCTCAACTCCGAGCCCGTTTCGCGCGAAACCGTTGCACGTCTCATGAAGGCCGAGTGGGAACGCTTCACCAAAGACACAGCACAGTCAGGAATTGAATCTGATATCGCCCAGAAGAGCATCCCCATGGGCGTGCCATCGAGCTTCCAGTATTGGGATCCGTATCCCATCAGCATAACTGGCGCACAGGGCGCCTATATGACCGATGTCGACGGTCGCCAACTTCTCGATCTCTCTATGGGCTTTGGCGCAATGCTCGCCGGTCACCTCAATCCCACTGTTGTCTCTGAAATTCAAGGCGCGCTGGGAAATGGCATGCTCTTTGTTACACCATCGCCAATTTCACGTGATGCCGCAGAGCGAGTCTGCAACCGCTTTGGAATCGATCAAGTTCGCTTTACCAACTCAGGCACAGAAGCCACCATGTATGCCATTCGCACCGCTAAAGCTTTTAATGGCCGCGAAGGAATCGTGAAGCTCGAAGGTGGTTACCACGGCAGCCATGACTCGCTTACTGTTTCGGCGAAGCCTGATTTGAAATTAGCGGGAGATCCAGAAGATCCGACTCCCGTTCCATCGGAAGGAACTAATCCAGGGCTCGTCTTCGTTGTGCCCTTCAACAACCTCCCAGCGCTAGAGAAGGTTTTTGCCGCGCATCATAAAGAGATCGCCTGCTTTATCTTAGAACCAGTTCTGGAAAATCTTGGAATTGTTCTCCCTGATGCGGGCTATCTGCAATCTGTTCGTGAACTTTGCGACAAGTACAACATCATCCTTATCTTCGATGAAGTAAAGACTGGTCTGACGGCTGGCACTAAAGGGGCAGCTGCTCGAATTGGTGTAAAGCCAGATTTAATCTGCCTTGCAAAGTCGATTGGCGGCGGAGTTCCCGTTGCAGCTTTCGGTGGCAAGAAAGAGATTATGGATGCCGTCACAGATAATCGGATGGCGCACTTTGGTACCTTCAACGGCAATCCGTTGGCGATGGCCGGTGTCCGCGCCATCGACATGATCTGCACCGATGAAGCTCTCGCGCAGGCCGAAGCGCTCAATTATCAAGCGCTCGATCGCATTACTGCGATTATCGAGGAGTATCGACTTCCCGCACAGACTGTTGGCTTTGGGGTCAAGGGGTGCATTACTTGGGCCGTCGATCCGGTACGCAACTATCGCGACTACAAGGCTACGGACTTTGAAGTAGCCGAGCTCTCATGGCTCTGGTCACTCAATCGCGGAATCATTACCCCTCCAGGACTCGATGAGCAGTGGTTAATCTCGCTAGCTCATACCCAGAAGGAGATCGATATGTTGGTCGAAGATTTCCGTGAATTAGCGGTCGCACTTCGCTCTTAACAACTTCAACAAAAAAGCCCCTGATAATTCAGGGGCTTTTTTGTTGGTGCGACTATTCGAGAGCGATGAGTTCGAGGTACTGCTCACTCCAGAGATCTTCATCGCCATCAGGAAGTAAGAGAACTCGGTCAGGCTTAAGTGCTCGTACGGCACCCTCATCGTGGCTCACGAGTACTACTGCGCCTTGATATTCACCGAGCGCTGCAAGAATTTCATCGCGCGAAGCAGGGTCGAGGTTGTTCGTTGGTTCATCGAGCAGAAGCAAATTTGCCGAACCGACTACCAGCGTTGCTAGTGCAAGTCTGGTTCGCTCGCCGCCGCTCAGAACTTTTACGAGTTTGTGGACATCTTCGCCTTCAAAGAGAAAGGAGCCGAGGGTCTGACGTGCTTGCTGTTCAGAGATCTTTTCACCTGAAGAGAGCATGTTCTCCAAGATGGTACGTTCGAAGTCGAGTGACTCGTGTTCCTGGGTGTAGTAACCGATCTTCAAGCCATGACCTGGGGTAATTTCACCGGTATCGGATTGGTTGGTTCCGCCAAGAATACTGAGCAGCGTTGTCTTTCCGGCGCCATTGAGACCAAGGATGACCACGCGGGAGGAACGATCGATGGCGAGATCAACATCGGTAAAGATTTCAAGTGAACCATAGGACTTGCTAAGTCCTGCTGCTGTTAGCGGCGTCTTTCCACAAGGGGCCGGAGTAGGGAAGCGAAGTTTGGCGACTTTGTCGCTGCGACGTACTTCTTCCAAACCAGAGAGCAATTGATCGGCGCGACGGAGCATGCCTTGAGCTGCCTTTGCCTTAGAAGCTTTAGCGCGCATCTTCTCGCCCTGCTTGGCAAGAATTTCTGCCTTCTTTTCAGCGTTCGCGCGTTCTTTCTTGCGACGATGTTCATCTTGTTCGCGCTGAAGCAAATATTTTTTCCAGCCCATGTTGTAGACATCAATAACATTTCGATTGGCATCGATATAGAAAACCTTATTAACGACGGTTTCGATTAAGGCAACATCGTGAGAGATGATGACTAGGCCGCCGGCATATTTGGAGAGATATTCACGGAGCCAGTTAATGGATTCAGCATCCAAGTGGTTAGTGGGCTCATCGAGCAAAAGGGTCTCAGCGCCACTGAAGAGCAAGCGAGCAAGTTCGACTCGACGACGCTGTCCTCCAGAGAGAATGCCGATCGGTTCTTCAAAGAGCCGCTCGGGTAGACCTAAGTTTGTCGCAATTGATTCGGCCTCAGCAGATGCGCCATAGCCACCGGCAGCGGAAAATTCAGAGTCAACGCGAGAGTAACGCTCCATCGCATTTTCGAGTTCTTCGGGGGTGGCAGTTGCCATAGCCTCTTCGGCTTTACGCATGCGCACAACAATTTGATCCAAGCCACGTGCCGAGAGAATTCGATTGATGACAGTCTCTTCTTGATCGCCAGTACGGGGGTCTTGGGGTAGATAGCCAATGCTGCCTGTGCGGGTTATCTGCCCACCAGCAGGAAGGGTTTCGCCGGCTAAAGCCTTAGCAAGCGTAGATTTGCCAGCGCCATTTCGGCCAACAAAGCCGATTCGATCGCCACTATTGATGCGAACGGCGACATCTTTGACCAATAATCGGGCGCCGGCGCGGAGTTCAACACTTTGAGTAGCAATCACTGGCTGATTCTCTCATGAGAGTCAGTGAGCCACTAATCGAGCGATTAGGCGTACTATTTTGGAGTTCACAACGAAGTGGAAGGTAGTACATGAAGACCATTTTGGATGCAATCGGCAATACGCCACTCATCAATATCGAGGGCATTTGGGTCAAGATGGAATACATGAATCCTTCGGGTTCTATTAAGGCGCGGATTGCAAAGTACATGATCGAACGCGCTGAAGCCGAAGGCCTCCTCAAGCCTGGTGACACTATTGTTGAAGCAAGCAGTGGCAATACCGGTAATGCAATGTCAATGGTCGCCGCCGTCAAGGGTTACAAGATGCTTGTGATCATGCCCGATGGCATGAGTCCAGAACGTACTGCGATCTCCGAAGCATTCGGCGCAGAAGTGCGCGCGATGGGAGATTTTCATGTCAATGATGCACTTGCCGAAGCTCGAAGAATTGGGCAACAACCAGGTTTCTTCGCCCCACAACAATTTGATAATGAATGGAATGTGGAAGAGAACCGAGAGTGGCTCGGTCAAGAGATTTTGGATCAACTTCCAGTTCTTCCGGACTTAGTTATCGGGGGAGTTGGAACAGGTGGAACGATCGTGGGAGTTGGACAAGCTTTCAAAGCTGTTAACCCAAACTGCAAAGTTATTGCGCTAGAGCCAGCAGAGTCTTGCACCATTTTGTGCGGTGAAATCCATAAGCATTTAATCGAGGGAATTTCCGATGGTTTCGTGCCCGGCATCGTCGAGCGTCATCGCGATGAGATCGATGGCTACGTCGATATTACTTCCGAAGATTCCATCACTGAAATGCGACGCCTGGCTCGTGTCCATGGCATCTTGGTCGGTCCATCTTCTGGTGCACACCTCTTGGCTGCAAAGCAGTTAAAAGAGAAGTATCATGTCGAAAATGTAGTCACCTTCTTCTGCGATGAAGGTGAGAAGTACATCAACGATTACTGGCTTAAGCCGTAACGGGCGGCAGTACCGACCACGGAAATTCGATCCAGAGCGATGTGCTGCGCGATCGAGAGAATGACATCAGGTTCAAATCCCGACCGCTTGATTTCGATAGCCAATTCGCGGATGGCACTGCCGAAGGTTTGGTAAGACATTGTTTCGCGCTTTGCTTGCATGGGATCAGTTTAGCGTCGGGAAAATGTATACAGAATGTAATGTTCCTGAGAGTACAAAACTGATCACCTAAAGTTCAATTACCTTACGCGAACACGGTTTCACATCATCCAGTGGGGGAGTAA
>CAIXHZ010000101.1 GCA_903919375.1 uncultured Actinomycetes bacterium
CGTCCCTTGAAGAAGAGCGTCATGGTTGCCATGAGTGGCTAGCCAGCGATGCTTAATGCCGGCTGCTTGAAATGGCTTGCGGATCGCGTCAGTGAGCCCGGGCACTTTAGGAAGACCATAGAGCGCGCGCGGATAGTCCTTGGTGCATCCCTCGGGAGTTCCTTCCGGATTCCAATACGACGGGTCATACTTCGCGGGATCTTTACTTGCCACACCCTCCCAAAGGGATAGATCACCGCTATCGGGGTGAACCATTCCACCATCGAGTACGGCCAGGTACCAGGCCAATTCATTGCCTTGTGCGTTATCGGTGACATCACCGGTGATAACGACAGCATCAATGGGACGGGTGGTGAGGACGCCATGGTCAATTTCGTTTATCGCACGAACCAACGCCTCGAGGGTTTGGGTCGTCATGATCTCTTGAGCGCGATAAGTACCGACGAGTTTCACAAATTCAGACATGGGGTTATGTGGATCAGCATATCGATCCAAAAGTTCTACTCGCGCAGGTGACTGCGCATCACAGATATGAAGATCAGAGATATGAATAAGTGAAAGGACTGATTGTGCTTGCGCACTCGGGTTTTCCTCGAGAAGTAACTCACCATCGATGGAAGTTAAATTCCGCCAGCCCTTGTCATTTTCTGGGCCGCGAATTATTCGCGAACTTCGTGTATCAGGCGACATCTTCGACCATGACATTTTCTGCTGTGATTTTAAAGGCAATCTCGTCGCCCACTTGAATGTTTTTGGCATCTTTGCTCGGCAAATCAACATGAATAAGTGGCAAACCTTTGCTTGCAATACCCAATTTGGTCGTTGCCCCTAGAAATGATTTAACGGCGACAACTCCTTCGGTGGCGGCGCCATCTTGGGCAGAGCAGATTGTCATTGCTTCTGGTCGCACTAACGCAATTGCGCCGCTGGTCCTACCGATTTCTCCAGTAAATGGTGAGAGCGGGATCTTCTGCCCCAACACTTTTACATTTCCACCGCCCGTTACTTCGGCTGGGATGCGGTTAGCAGAGCCAACAAAAGAAGCTACAAATGGCGTCGCTGGATTGTTATACAAAGCCATTGGAGTATCGATCTGTTCCAGGCGACCTTGATTCATAACACCGACCCGGTCAGAAATTGCCATCGCCTCTTCTTGGTCGTGAGTAACAAAGAGCGTTGTAGTGCCAAGCTCCAGTTGAATTCGTCGAATCTCTTCGCGAATCTGTCCCCGTACTTGTGCGTCAAGTGCGGAAAGTGGTTCATCTAAGAGTAAGACGGTGGGTTCGATCGCTAAAGCTCGAGCCAACGCCACCCGTTGTTGTTGACCACCCGAGAGTTGGTGCGGGTAGGAAGTGGATTTATGGGTAAGCGCTACCAGCTCCAGAACATCATTGATCCGCTTCATTCGCTTGGATTTATCGATTTTGCGAGCCCGCAAGCCGTAATCAACATTCTCGGCGACAGTCATATTGGGAAAGAGCGAGTAGGACTGGAAGACCATTCCCATATCGCGTTTGCTGGCAGGAACCTCGTTGTAGCGAGACCCATTAACGATGAGATCTCCTGAGGTGGCGATCTCCAGTCCAGCAACGATGCGAAGTGCGGTGGTCTTGCCGCAGCCCGAAGGTCCAAGGAGAGCAACTAGCTCACCCGGCTTCATTGCAAGGTTGAGCCCATCGAGTGCCTTCACATGGCCGAAGTGCCTCGAAATTCCAACGAACTCCAAAGTGCTACTGGGACGGGAATTTTTGGGTGTCATGCCTAGACCTCTTCTTCGATGTATGTAACTTCATTCTTCGAATTCTTACGTTGCGCAAGGAGCGCGAAGCCCGCCATCAACAAGATCGCTCCGACAAAGCTAAAGATCGAGATTGCAATTGCGCCGAGAATATTTTGCTGGGCGGCAACCACCGTCCACGTCGGGAAAGTATCCCAGTGGAGCAAGGAGGTAATGGTGTATTCGCCAATAGAGAGCGCGAAGCATAGAAAGAGCGCACCAGTGATTCCAGAACGGATGCTGGGCAAAATTACTCGCGCGATGGTAGTAAACCAACTCGATCCCAGTGAACGAGCTGCCTCAACTAAAGTTTTCAGAGCTACGCTCGAGAGTGAGGTATCGAGAGCGCGGAAGGTATAGGGCAGTGAAATGATGACAAAGAAGAAGACCAGCTCATATTCGGTATTTTGCAGAACTCCTGGCATGGCTATCTGGGCACCGATTGCGAGGGAGACAACGGGAATGATGAGTGGCAGGATGCAGAGAAAATCTACAAGCGGCTTCCATTTTTCACCCTTAAGGTGAAGGTAGACCATTGTGGGAACCATCAAAATAAGATTGAGAAGACCTGCTAATAAAGCAAGCTTGAGTGAGATGAATAGATTTGGCCAGAAACCATCCTGGTGGATGAGCCACTCATAGTTGGCAAACGAGTAGCCTTTGCCGCCATTGCCTCTGAAACTGAAGATAGTCGCGCCGGAGAGCGGAAAGATGAAGATCATCAAAGAGAGTGCGATCACAATTATCGACAACACTCGCCTGCGTAAATATTCTACGATCGCCATCGAGCAGCCTTCCGTTGGGCCCAGATATATCCGATCATTCCTACAGCCGCCACGATGATCATTCCCACTGCTAGCGCATCACCTAAATTCGCGGAGTCGGAGACCACATTTCCATCTACCAAAGTTCCGATAATGATGGGTACTAATGGAACTGTTCCGACGGTTAATGCTCGAGCTGTTGCGTAGGCTGAAAATCCACCGGAGAAGAGCAAGAAGAATGCTCCTACGAATGGTGGGGTCAAGATCGGAAGCGCTACCCGCCTAAAATAAGTCAAACTACTTGCTCCCAAACTTGTGCTTGCCTCTACCCACTCTTTACGGAGACCCGATATAGCAGGTTTGAATACAAGGAACATCAACGGAATTTGAAAGAAGGAGTAGACCATAACTACGCCAGTAAAACTAAATATCGTGAAATGTCCGGCGTAGATATCCCAGCCTAAACTTTTCAGCGCCTTAGTCACTAATCCTTCAACACCAAATGATGCGACGAACATAAAGGCAAGTGGAACACCACCTGAATTAGCGAAGACTGCGGAAATGCTGTCGAGAATCGAAGTGAGTTTCGCTCCCGCATGTTTCACAACGGTATATGCAAAGAGTGCACCCAAGAGCGAGCCGATAGTTGCGGTAATCAAAGCGAGCTTGATGCTCGTGAAAAATGCATGGCGATAAGAACCATGAGTGATCGCTATGTAATTGGAAATAGTCCATTGGCCGTCGTTTCCTTGTAAGGATCGAATTGTTACTGCAATAACTGGCCAGAGGAGGAAGAAGCCGGCAAAGATAAAGAAGGGTAATAACGGAAGTATCGAAAATGAGCGGTGGGCACGGCGTGACTCTCCCTCAAGAGTCTTCGCCATGCCCACTTCTGTCATGTGTTTAGAGCTTTACTTAAGCCAGATTAGTTTCCAGCAATTGCTGGCCACTGTGCCTTAAGGAGCGTCTTTGCTGCATCTTGCTGTGCAGGTGTTGGTGTGATGATCTTTGCACCTGCAGGGATTCCGTATCCTTCTGGAGCTGGAGCATTGGTCTTCTTAGCAACCATTGCGTCATATTCGATAGGAAGTGCGCCACCGGCGATCCAGATGTTCTGGCCTCCGTTGATCTTTGCAAAGATCTGTGAACCCGAGAGACCCTTTACCGAACCGAGATTAGCTGAGCCCAATCCCTTGTTCTCTGAATAGAGGAACTCAGTCCATAGGCGAGCAGCAGCTGGGTGTGGAGCATTGAATGGGATAGCCATAATGTAAGGAGTTCCCTTGATAACAGCATCGGAAGGAATGACGTACTTGACTGTCTTTCCGGCCTTAGCTGCAGTTGCTACTGCTCCTGGTCCGTTGAAGGACCATGAGAATGAGACCTTGTATGCACCAGCGAGGAAGTTCTGTCCGCTAGCAAGTGCGGTTACGAAGTTGCCGGAGTTCTTGAGGTTCTTGAAGTAGTCAACTCCTGGCTGAACGTTATCTGGTGTTCCACCTGAAGAGAGGTTTGCAGCGAAGACTGACATCAACGCTTCTTGAGCGCCGGATGGATCTCCACCAATAGCAACCTGATTCTTGAAGGCAGGATCCTTGAGATCAGCGAATGACTTAGGTGCCTTGGAGATTGATGTGTCATATGAGAGAGCAATGACACCGGCGTAATCGCCATACCAGCGACCATTTGCATCCTTGTAGGTTGGTGTGATGTCGTTCCAATTTTGGACCTTGTAAGGCGCAAAGAGGTTGGCGTTATCTGCGCCGTAGGTAATGCC
>CAIXHZ010000102.1 GCA_903919375.1 uncultured Actinomycetes bacterium
GCAAAGTACTACGCACAATGTGCAATCGATGCTGGCGTAGCCTTTGTTAACGCTCTTCCTGTCTTTATCGCTTCTGACCCAGTTTGGGCAGATAAGTTCACCAAGGCAGGCATTCCTATCGTCGGCGATGACATTAAGTCACAAGTAGGCGCCACTATTACCCACCGCATCATGGCCAAGCTCTTCCAAGATCGCGGAGTTCACTTGGATCGCACCTACCAGCTCAATGTTGGTGGAAACATGGACTTCAAGAATATGCTCGAGCGCGATCGCCTCGAGTCGAAGAAGATTTCCAAGACTCAATCTGTTACTTCCCAGCTCGATCACGACATGGGTGCAAAGAATGTTCACATCGGACCTTCTGACTACATTCCATGGCTCGATGATCGCAAGTGGGCCTACGTTCGCCTCGAAGGCCGCGCCTTCGGCGATGTGCCACTCAACCTCGAATACAAGCTTGAAGTATGGGATTCACCAAACTCTGCTGGCGTTATCATCGATGCGCTCCGTTGCGCAAAGATTGCGCTCGATCGCAAGATCGGTGGACCGCTTCTCTCACCTTCTAGCTACTTCATGAAGTCTCCGCCAGTTCAGTACACCGATGAGCAGGCACATGCTAAGACTGAAGAGTTCATCGCTGGTTCACTCGAGCGTTAATCACTCTAAGTAAAAAGCCCCCGAGAAATCGGGGGCTTTTTACTTGCATCAATAAAATGCCATAAATATTTATTGAAGAGCGTGTGGGGTGCGATTGGCATCGTTATAGAGGTGCCATTGAATATCGCAGACTTCGACCGGATGATCGCTATCGATACCCTTCCAATGTTCGGTGGCGTAATCAATGTCGTAGTTGTGCAAAATGTGATGATGGAACTCGCCATCAACGAAGAACCATTCTTCCCAAATTACCTTCGCGGCTCCGATTTTTGCGGGATAGGCATGAAGCACGCCTGGAGCGATTCGAGAGTTGGGGAGGATCTCCCAGGTGTAACCCTCGTAGGGGTTTTCCGAGAGGGCAGAACCTTGAAGTGGGGTCACGAACTCGTCTACAAAATTGACGCCAATACCTTGTAAGAAGGGAGCGATCTTTGCGGCATCCCAACTCTCCATCAACTCGATCTTCCAGTTTGCGCTCATGGTCCCTCATTCTTCCGTAGCGGCCAGGTGTGCTGGCCCATTTCGTTATCAATTCGTTATCGGTGGCTAAGGCTCAACTCATTGACAGCGTTGTCAGGATGAACTGTAATTCACCCGACATCGTTGTCAAATAGCCACCTCATCAGAGCGCGCTATTTATTGCGGTGAACAGGGCTCATCGGGGGCACTTGTTGTTAACGGTTCTGAAAGGAACACGAATGATCTCATCAAAGAAGGGCCGCGCACTTGTTGCATTGGCCGCTGCTGGTGCGCTCGTTGCTGGAGTTTCAGCAACATCAGCTCACGCAGCATCTAAGAAAATCACTATCGCTTTCGTTATGGGCGCAGAGTCTGACCCATTCTTCCAGGCAATGAAGGTCGGCGCTGTGGCAGAAGCTAAGGCAGAAGGCGTGACCCTCATCTGGCAGGGAGACCCATCACAGTACTCACCAGCAACCCAGATCCCTATCGCTGATCAGGTTTTGGCTCAGAAGCCATCCGGCCTTGTCTTGATTCCA
This sequence comes from uncultured Actinomycetes bacterium, assembly GCA_903919375.1. GTDB lineage: Bacteria > Actinomycetota > Actinomycetes > Nanopelagicales > Nanopelagicaceae > AAA044-D11. The sequence goes on from CAIXHZ010000102.1 coordinate 1,656, forward strand.
ACAGATCCAGTTGCTCTTCAGAACACAGTCACCAAGGCAAATGCTGCAAAGATTCCAGTCGTTAACGTAGATACCCACGTAAATGATCTTTCAAAGGTTGTTTCATTCATCACTGGCGATAACGCTGACGGTGGCGCAAAGGCTGCAGATGCAATGGCAAAGGCTATTGGATACAAGGCCGGCGGAAAGTATCAGGTAGCAGTTGGTCTTACCTCTGCAACTGCAACAACAAACGTTGCACGTCTTGATGGCTTCTCTAAGGCAATCGCTTCTAAGTACCCAGGCATCACCATCGTTGATAAGGCATACTCACAGTCACAGCCTGCAGTTGCTAACACCAACGTCAACAACTGGTTGACTAAGTACCCAACCCTTAACGGCATCTTCGCTATTGATGGCACCAACGCTGATGGCGCATCTGCTGCTATCCAGGCTAAGGGCCTTCAGGGCAAGGTTGCACTTGTTGGATACGATGCATATGCGAAGAACGTTGCATTGATCAAGTCTGGCGTAATCACAGCTCTTGTTGCACAGGTTCCTGCTGCCGAAGCAAAGCTTGCAATCAAGACCCTCGTTGAGTACATCAAGACCGGAAAGACAACAACAGCTAAGAATGTTGTTATTCCTAACTTCGTCATCACCAAGGACACATCAGCTGCTGATCTTGCTAAGTACACATACGTACAGAAGTAATAGTCAGTTAGTTAAGTAATACCGCTTTACGTTGTAATGGCCGGCGGGAGAGAGATTTCTCGTCGGCCATTGCGCTCTCTCACATATTCTTACCCAGTATTCTTCTTCTCACGATCATTTAATTGATATCCACGGAGGCCCGCCCAGATGAATAAAGTCCGCGAACTGCTCAAAAATCAGCAGTTTGTCTTGGTCCTAGTTTTGGGCGCCATGATCGCCTTTTTCACCATCAAAAATCCTATTTTCTTCACTGTTGATGTCTTTGGAAATATCACCTCAGACTGGGCGCCCGTAGTTCTTATGGCCATCGGTGAAACATTCGTCATCATGTCGGGTGGAATCGATCTCTCTGTCGGTTCGACTGTTGGTCTTTCAGGTGTAGCTGCGGCCTTTGCTATGCGCTCCCTGACTGCCTCGCACCACGGAAGCTCGTTTACAATCTTTATTGGCACCCTCGTTGCCATTTCTGTTGGTTTGGCGGTTGGCCTTGTTAATGCTTTTCTTATTACTAAAGCAAGAATCGTTCCCTTCGTAGCAACCCTAGCGACGCTGGGCGCAGCTCGCGGCCTCTGCATCGTTACAACTGGCGGTGGACCGATCGGGGATGGTCCTACAAAAGCAATCACCTACAGTGTGCCGTGGTTTGGTCCATTCAATACGCCCGACATGATCGTTATCGCAATCGTGATCGTTGCTGGCCTCTTTATGCATAAGGCAAAATTCGGACGCTACACATACGCCATTGGCTCTAACGCTTTTGCTGCCCGTGGAGCAGGGATAAATGTAAAGCTCCATCTCACTAAAATTTATGTGCTATCCGGCGCGCTCTCGGGGCTTGCTGGAATGTATTTCTATATCCGCCTCGGATCTGGATCTCCATCTTCCGGAACAAGCGGGGAGCTCATGGCAATTGCTGCAGTCGTCATCGGCGGAGCATCACTTGCTGGGGGCACCGGACGAATGTCAGGGACTGTTCTTGGCTCACTTATTCTCACCACCGTAACCAGTGGCTTGATCATCATTGGCGTGGCACCAAACTGGAACCAAGTGGTGGTTGCAGTTCTGATAGCTGGCGCGGTATTCACTCAAGGTCTGCGAAGCTGGAGTAAGGATTAATCATGACACATAACAATCAAGCTCTCTATGAGGTTCGAAATATCTCTAAGCGTTATGGCTCAGTAGTAGCGCTGGAGGATGTCTCCCTTCAGATTCGCGCCGGTGAAGTTATCGGTCTGGTTGGCGATAACGGTGCTGGAAAATCTACTTTGGTGAAGGCTCTCTCTGGCGCTCACCAACCATCTTCGGGCGAGATTCTTCTCGAAGGAAAGTCTGTGGTCTGGAAATCGCCGCACGATGCGCTAGAGGCAGGAATTGAAACGCTTTACCAGGATTCGGGTTTAGCTCCAGATCTATCAGTGAGCGCTAATGTCTTTCTTGGACGCGAAAAAACCATTGGTGGCATCCTCGGTAAATTCGGCTTCCTCTCTCAAAAAGATATGGATACCCAGGCCCATAAGGATTTGGAAGCAGTAGGTATCGCAGTACCTGCCTCAAATCGATCGGTCTCTCAACTCTCTGGCGGACAGCGCCAAGCTGTTGCAATCGGTCGCGCAGTTTCATGGGCGAGCAAAGTAATTATTTTAGATGAGCCCACCAACCACTTGGGAGCGCGTCAGGCAGGAGAAGTTCTGCAGATAATTAAGAGAGCCAAGGAACGCGGGCTAGGCGTCATCTTTATCTCTCACACTCTTCCGCATGTGCTTCAGGCAACGGATCGAATCGTCGTTCTGCGCCTTGGTAAGATTGTTGCTGATGCTCCTACCTCGACCTTTGATGCCGAGAAATTACTCGGAACGATTACCGGCCTCATTGAAGCTCACTAGCTCTTCATAAACTCTATGACACTTTCTCATAAACCAGCGACCCCTAGACCGCGAGCAACCATGCGCGAAGTGGCGGAGCGCTCGGGGACAAGTCTCAAGACCGTCTCCCGAGTAGTCAATGCCGAGGATGGCGTTTCGCTGGAATTGATTGAGCGCGTTAAAGAAGCGATTGATGAACTGGGCTATCGCCCCAACTTATCTGCCGGTGCCTTGCGTCGCAATGATGGCAAGACTCAGACGATTGGTTTGCTAGTAGAAAATATCTCTAACCCATTCTCATCTGCGCTCCACCGAGCGATCGAAGAGGTAGCACGTTCTCGCGGAGTTGTCGTTTTCGCTGGGTCGCTCGATGAAGACCCCCAGCGCGAACGCGAACTCACCGAAGCTTTTGCGGCTCGTCGGGTCGATGGTTTGATCGTCGTTCCAGCAGGCAATGATCAGAGTTATCTGGCGACAGAGCGAGAGGCTGGAACGGCGCTTCTTTTTATTGACCGTCCGCCTCATGGCCTCATTGGCGATACTGTGCTCTCCACAAACCGCGACGGCGCCTACCAAGCAACTCAACATTTGATCTCACATGGTCATAAGCGAATCGCCTATATCGGTGATTACGCCACTATTCACACTGGGGCTGAGCGACTTGCGGGATATAAGAAAGCAATCAAAGAAGCCAACATCCCGGTGAAAGAAAATTATATTCTTCAGGGCTTTCACACCAGCGAGGAGGCACGGGTTGCACTTCGAGGTCTCCTTACATCCTCGGATGCTCCCACCGCAGTCTTTGCCAGCCAGAACCTTGTCACTTTGGGCGCTATTCGAGCACTTCGCGATCTTGAACTGAGCCACAGCGTTGCGCTGGTTGGATTTGATGATATTTCCGAAGCAGATCTCCTAGATCCACCAGTCACACTAGTAACGCAAGATGTTGCCGCAATGGGGGAGCGCGCCGCCGAACTGCTCTTTGCTCGTCTTGATGGCGATGATTCGGATTATCTTCATATCGAAATCGAAACAACTCTTACTGCTCGCGGTTCTGGCGAAATTCTCCCTCGTTAAAGGCGAGCATGTCCGAAGGGGGAAGTTTGATCCGATCTCATGGGAAAGCCCCCCAACACCGAAGTGCTGAAGGGCTTCTCCCTCATGGAGAGATGAGGCTCGTATTAGATCTCTGAATCTGTTGCTGCGCGGCGAAGATGTGCAAAGCCGAGCAGAGCGAGAATCAAGAAGATGACACCACCGGCAAATGCGACATAGCTCGCGATAATTGCGATGCTTCCGAGAACGCTAAATGCGTAAGAGAATCCAAGTAGACCGCGGAGGGTATCGCCCATGAAGAGCGTTGTGCGTACTCCTCCGAGACCTGCAGCTTTTGCAGCCAATGTCGCATCCTTAGGATTTGCTTGAGCAGCTGCGTTAGCTGCCATGAATTCACCAGATACTTCTTCGTAGGTCTTACCTTGACCGATGCCAATCATATGCACAGCGATGTAATGATTTGCCCAGGTATTAGCTTGAGCACCGGTAGTCATTGTCATTCCAGCGTATTTCTTCATTGCGGCAGCATCGGC
>CAIXHZ010000103.1 GCA_903919375.1 uncultured Actinomycetes bacterium
CGTAGGTATTGGATATAACACCCTGGGGTATAGCACTTTTGTTATTGCTCAAGTTATTGGCCGGTTCTCAGTGGGTCGGATCATCGACAAAGTTGGCATCCCCAAAGTAATTCGGATTGGCGGCTTGGTGGGCGGCGCCGGGTATGCCGCTGGTTTGATCATTTCTCATTTAGTCGTTCACCACAATAAGTGGGAGGCGTTAATCGTTATGTGTATCGCCTATGCAATTCTCGGCTTTGGCGTATCGCCGATGCCGCCGTCGTATGTAAGTGTCGCTGGAAGTGTGCCTGGCGTCCCCACAACGCGCGCCCTTTCTCGAGTGGCCGTCACTGCTGCTGCTGGCTTCTTTATTGGACGCGGCTTGGTCTCACTTCTCGCTGGGTGGATTGGACTGCCGCTGGCACTTCTTGTTCCCGCCTTTGCTTTGATGGGTAGTGGCTTACTCGCCCATACACTTCACTTAGATCGCATCACACGAGAATCGACTGGAGAAAAATAGTGGCCCAACCAGAGAAGCTCCCAGCCAATCAATTTGATCACTTCTATAAAGGCGGCAATCGAATTGGAGCCCTGCGCGGCGGCCCTGGTGGACCGATGCGACCAGAAGAATGGATTGGATCGACAACAACTCGATTTGGTGAGAGAAGTCAGGGTCTCTCAGTTCTCAGCGATGGTCGCATTCTTAAAGATGCGATCGAACAATCTCCAGAAGAATGGCTTGGTTCGGAACATCTTGCTGCTTACTCCACAAGTATTGAAGTACTAGTAAAACTATTAGATCCAGATCAACGGCTCCCAGTTCACTTCCATCCAAATCGGCGATTCGCAAAGGATCACCTAGCTCTCAACCACGGTAAGACTGAAGCATGGATTATTTTGGAAGCGCCAGCAGGCGCAACCGTGGGACTTGGCTTTGAGAAAGTCATGAAGAAATCGGCGATAGCCGATCTTGTCGAAAAGCAAGATTCAGCTGCGCTACTCGCATCTTTAAAGAGCGTTGAAGTCAAAGCAGGGGATTCAATTTTCGTTCCAGCTGGCACCCCGCACGCTATTGATGCCGGAATATTTGTCTTGGAATTGCAAGAGCCAACTGATTTATCAGCGCTATTGGAGTGGACCGATTTTGCGGTAGATGGCACTAAGGATGGCCATCTTGATCTGGGTTTCGACACCGTACTCGATGCACTTAACTTCGATCCCATCCCTACGAGCGAATTAGAAAAATTAGTCATGCGGGAGAGAATCTCTGGAGAGAGTGATCGCTCGGTCTTCACCGATGTTGCTAGCCCGTACTTCCGTGCTGATTACATTTCAGGGAGCGCGTCACTCACACCCGCTGGCTTTGGAATTTTTCTTGCCCTTGGTGGTTCTGGCGAAATTCACTTCGCCAATGCGCCCACTTTGGCCGTTTCCAAAGGCGATGCAATCGTTATTCCATTTAGCGCAGGCGCGGCCACTTTCCGAGGAATATCCGGAGTTCTCTCTCGGCCGCCATTGGCGAGCTATGCCGGAGTTGGTAAATAGTTATTCTTTGATGGTTTGACGCGCGCCAAGTGCCAGAACAATCGCAAGCGCTGCGGGGATTAACATCGCCCAGCGCAGCGTTATTCGATCAGCAGCAAATCCCATTAATGGCGGTCCAACAACGAATCCGAAGTAAGTGATTCCAGAGACCGTTGCCACTGCGCCGGATGAAGAAATTTGACCTTGGTAATCTTTAATGGCGATGGCGCCAGCAGCGCTAAAGATCAGTGGAATCACAGTGGAAACGCCAAGGCCCAATAAGAACCAGCCAAGAATGACGCCATACGGGTGGCCAATAAGCAAGCCAGATGCCAACCCAACGCCACCTATAAATCCACTGGTGATGAGTAAGCGACGGGTGCCATATTTCATGGAGAGTCGGTCACCCATAAATCTTCCAATGACCATTGTCGTTGCAAAGAAGATGTAGGGGAGGGTTGCGATAAATGGCGAGGCGTGGAAAGTATCGCGCGAAAGCACTCCGCCCCAATCGCCAGCTGAACCTTCGCCGATAGCGCCACATAACCCCAAGAGCCCCATGGTCCAAAAAATTCTTGGATTTCGTTGCTTCGCTTCTTTGGCAATCTGATGGCGATCACTTTCAGCGGGTAAGAAGATATTGCGTATAAAAAATGAGGCGATCAAGATTACGATCGAGACGGCAATGAAATGAGTACCCGTGCCAATCTTTGCTTGGGCGACCAAGCCACCGATAGCGCCACCGGATAGCGCCCCGACTGACCACATCGCGTGAAAACTCGACATCATTTTTCGACCAGCACGTTCTTCCAAAGTCACTGCATGAGAGTTCATCGAAACATCTTGAGTGGCGTTGACGAAACCGTAGATAAAGAGAATAAAGACAAACCAGCTTCGGCTAACATGAAGTGAAACAAAGGGAAGCGTTACCGCAATACCTACGCCACCAATCAATGTCATGGGTTTGCTACCATATTTTGCAGCGTTGAGACCAGCTGGTTTTATTGCCGATAAGACGCCGAACGAAATAAAAATCAATGAGAGTCCAAGCGCGCTATTGGTGAGATTGAGGGTTCGCTTAAAATCCGGAATTCTCGAAACGAAGGTGCCAGTTGTCACGCCATTGATCAAGAAGGCAACTGTGACCGCGATTCGAGCTTTCCTAATTTCTGTGGTTGAACTCATTCGGCAAGGGTACGCGGGGAAGGTATCTACATCTATCATTACGGCATGGAAAAGCTTGAGCTAAATGGCATTAACTTCATCGATGAATCAGAGCGCCGCGGCAATCCGCGATCACTTTTCTGGCCATGGGCGGCTGGCAATGTCTCGCTCCTGGCGCTCTCCTATGGCTCCTTCTTTCTCGGCTTTGGTATCTCATTCTGGCAAGCCACTTGGGCGGCCATTATCGGCACGATCGCTTCCTTCCTATTAGTTGGAGTCTCATCTCTTGCGGGCAAGCGTGCCAACGCGCCCACGATGACGCTTTCGCGCGCAGCTTTTGGTGTTAAAGGAAATATTCTCCCCGGCCTACTTTCGTATCTCACCTTTGTGGGTTGGGAGACGGTGCTTGTCTCGCTCGCGACGCTCGCTACCGGAACAGTCTTTCATCGCATCGGCCATGTCAATCACAACCTCTCGCTGATTCTTGGATTTCTCGTCTCCGCAGGGCTCACCATATTCGGTGGCGTCTTGGGTTATCACACCATTATGAAACTCCAGAAGTGGCTGATCGTTGCAACACTTCTTCTCTCTGTGGGCTATGTGCTTCTCACCGTGAGCAAAATAAATTGGAGCGCCGTTTCACATCTTCACTCCGGAAATCTCCAA
>CAIXHZ010000104.1 GCA_903919375.1 uncultured Actinomycetes bacterium
CCTGAATATCAGGAGCGCTTGAATTACGAACTCGATGTCATGATCAAAATGGGCTTTCCTGGTTACTTCCTTGTGGTTGCTGATCTATGCGAACATGCCCGCGAAGTCGGAATTCGCGTTGGACCGGGCCGTGGTTCGGCTGCAGGTTCGATCGTCTCATACGCTTTGGGAATTACCGCTCTTGATCCCATCAAGCATGGTCTCTTATTTGAACGATTCCTTAATCCAGAACGTATCTCGATGCCGGATATTGATCTGGACTTCGATGAACGTCGTCGCTCCGAAATGATCGCCTATGCCACTCAAAAATATGGCGAGGACAGAGTTGCGCAGATCATTACTTACGGCACGATTAAATCTAAACAAGCGCTCAAGGACTCCACCCGGGTGCTGGGTTATCCCTACGCTGTCGGCGAACGATTAACTAAAGCTCTGCCACCCGCTGTCATGGGTAAAGACATTTCACTCGGGGGAGTATTTGATCCCGAAGATTCCCGCTATGGCGAAGCAGGAGAATTTAGAAGTATTTATGAGAGTGATGCCGATGCTCGTCGCGTCGTGGATACTGCGCGAGGGTTAGAGGGGCTCAAGCGTCAATGGGGTGTACACGCAGCGGGTGTGATTCTTAGTCGCGAACCACTTCTCGATGTCATTCCTATTCATCGTCGCGAAGCTGACGGTGCCATAATTACGCAGTTCGATATGGGAGCCTGTGAAGCCACCGGGCTTCTGAAGATGGACTTCCTCGGACTTCGCAACCTCTCTGTTATCGATGATTGCCTCATCAACATTCGCAATAACGCAGGAGTCGAAGTTGATCTCGATAATTTAACGCTCGATGATGCCAAGACATTTGAATTACTCGGACGAGGCGACACACTTGGCGTTTTCCAGCTCGATGGCGGTCCGATGCGAGCACTCCTGCGTCAAATGGTTCCAGATTCATTCGAAGATATCTCCGCTGTAATTGCCCTATATCGACCAGGTCCAATGGGCGTGAATGCCCATACCGATTACGCCGATCGCAAAAACAAGCGTAAGCCAGTCGAATCCATCCACCCGGAACTAACGGAAGCGCTATCGGAGATTCTCGGCGACACGTATGGTTTGATCGTTTATCAAGAACAAGTGATGGCAATCGCTCAGAAACTCGCCGGCTTCAGTCTTGGCCGCGCAGATCTGTTACGTAAAGCGATGGGTAAGAAGAATAAAGATATTTTGGATAAGGAGTACGTCAACTTCGAGACTGGATTAGCGGCCGGTGGCTTTTCACAAGCAGCAATTAAGAAGCTATGGGAGACCTTGATCCCGTTCTCGGATTACGCTTTTAACCGTGCACATAGCGCGGGCTACGGCTTAGTCTCGTATTGGACCGCATACCTCAAAGCAAATTTCCCCACCGAATATATGGCAGCACTTCTCACTAGTGTGCGCGATGATAAAGATAAGAGTGCGCTCTATCTCAATGAATGCCGACGCATGGGTATAAAAGTCTTGCCACCTGATGTCAACGAATCAGAATCAGGCTATACACCAGTAGGTGGCGACATTCGATTTGGACTTACCGCAATTCGCAACGTCGGTGAAAATGTTGTCGCATCGATTACCACTTCCCGGGTAGCAAAAGGTCGTTACACATCCTTTGGAGATTTCCTCGCAAAAGTTGATGCCAATGTGTGCAATAAGAAGACTATTGATTCACTGATCAAAGGTGGCGCCTTTGATTCACTGGGTCATCCCCGAAAGGGATTAACCCTGATTTCACTCGAAGCAATTGATTCGGTATCAGAGACCAAGCGCGCAGAGGCGATCGGCCAATTCGACCTCTTTGGCTCGATCTCTTCCGACGCATCTTCAGTTACATCGGTAGAGATCACAATTCCTGAGCAGGAATGGGAGAAGGCAATTCTGCTCGCCTATGAGCGAGAGATGCTTGGCCTCTATGTATCGGATCACCCGCTCCTTGGTGTCGAACATGTCCTTCGTTCTGCGACCGATATGCCGATAAGTCGTATCGCCGATGATGGCATTGGCCACGATCAAGTGGTAACCGTTGGTGGGCTGATCACACAAATCCAACGCAAAATGTCGAAAAATGGTGCGCCCTGGGCGATCGTCACCGTAGAAGATCTTGAAGGCGCGATCGATGTCATGTTCTTCTCAAAATATTATGAACAGCATGCGATGAAATTGATGGAAGACCGAGTTGTCGTTATCCGGGGTCGAGTAGATAAGCGAGAAGAGCAGCCCCGACTATCAGTCTTGGATGTAAATACGTTGGATATCAGCGCTGCGCCTACTGGCCCAGTTGTGATCTCTGTCGATCAAGCTCGACTCACACCTCCTGTTGTAGATCGAATCAAAGAGATTTTGCGCACCCATCCAGGAAAGCGTGAAGTACATCTCCAACTCCTCGATGGAGAGAAGAAGATGCTTCTTAAAATCGGCGATGACTTACGCGTGACCTCCTCACCCAGCCTGAGCGCCGACCTGAAGTCAATTTTGGGCCCTGACTGCCTCGTTTAATAGGTTTTAATAGCGTTTAACAGTCAGTCTTAAAATTAGCCTGCGAGGCCAAATGGGTCTGCGCCACCACCTGCATCTCCTCTAGAATTAACTCATGAGTTCCTTGTCGATGCGCCGAGTAGATCTTCGCGCACAGGCGCTCTCAAAATCTGGATATGCAGCGCTCCTGCCGAGAGCCGAAATGGATGTCGATGCAGCGGTCACTGCCATTGCGCCAATATTGGCCACAGTAGCAGCGGCAAAGGAATCGGATCTCTTAGACCTCTGTGAAAAATTTGATGGCATCCGCCCAGCCACCATTCGCGTTCCGGAAGAAGCGCTCACAGAAGCGCTCGAAAATCTGGACCCAAATATTCGTATTGCCCTGGATGAAGCGATCATTCGGATTCGAAAAGTTCATAGTGATCAAGTACGCAGCGATAATCTGACCCGCGTCGTAGATGGTGGCGAAGTAACTCAAAAATGGATCCCCGTGGACCGAGTGGGACTCTATGTACCTGGCGGGCGCGCGGTCTATCCCAGCAGCGTGATTATGAATGTAGTACCAGCTCAAATTGCCCAGGTGCCGAGTATTGCTGTCGCCTCACCGCCGCAAATTGAAAATAACGGTCTTCCGAATCAAACTATTCTTGCCACCTGCGCTCTGCTCGGAATTACTGAGGTCTATGCCATCGGGGGCGCGCAGGCAATCGCCATGTTCGCCTATGGCGTCGCAGGTGTCTGTGAAAGTGTCGACATGGTGACCGGCCCAGGCAATATCTATGTTGCAGCCGCTAAGCGCGCTCTTCGAGGAAAAATTGGAATCGATTCGGAAGCCGGACCCACTGAAGTTGCTGTGCTTGCCGATGAGAGTGCGCGCGCAGGTGAAGTCGCCGCAGACATGATTAGCCAAGCTGAGCATGATGTGATTGCTGCTGCAGTCCTTGTGACGCCATCACTCGAACTAGCTGAAGCGGTAGAGCGAGAACTCGAAATTCGCGTATCTCGGACTAAGCACCAAGAACGTATTCGCCAAGCCTTAGCTGGCACTCAATCCGCAATTGTCATTGTTGATTCACTGGATCAAGGAATCGATGTCGTAAATTCCTACGCTGCCGAACATTTAGAGCTTCTCGTCAAGGATCCCATCGCCGTTGCCGCGCGAATTCGCAATGCCGGCGCAGTATTTCTCGGTCGTTTCTCACCTGTCTCGCTGGGTGATTACTCTGCCGGATCTAATCACGTCTTACCCACCGGTGGATGTGCTTGTCACTCCAGCGGTCTTTCAGTTCAAAGTTTTCTTAAAGGTGTTAGTTTTATTCACTATAACCAAACGGCATTTACAGATATCGCTGCAAATGTCATCACCTTAGCTAACTCCGAAGATCTGCCCGCACATGGTGAAGCGATGAGCGCTCGATTTGAAGAAAATTAATCGGTCGGACTCCATGAGTAATTGGCCGGATTGGTTACCGCTGCGATCAGCTTTGACGGGCTTGACGCCCTATGGCGCGCCGCAAATTCACGATGTCGTGCAATTAAATACCAACGAGAATCCCTTTGAGCTACCCGAATCCTTAGTCTCGGAAATGGTGGCAGCGCTCGAAAAGAATATGCGCACCCTTAATCGATATCCCGATCGAGATGCAGTGGGACTTCGAACCGGACTGGCTCAATACATCAATGAATTGTCAGGGACTTCCTTCCAGTCCAACAATATTTGGGCTGCAAATGGAAGCAATGAGATTCTTCAAACGCTCATGCTCGCTATGGGGGAGCGTGGTGCGCTCGGATTCTTGCCATCGTATTCGGTGCATCCGTTGATTGCGCAAGTAACACAAACTCCATGGAGCTCCGGAACGCGTCGAGCAGATTTTTCACTCGATACTGATTCTGCGGTGGCGCAGATCGCTGCCATCGCACCTGGACTTACATTTATCACCACCCCCAATAATCCCACGGGAAGTGCCATCACCATCGAAGAAATTGCCCGCTTGGCGCAAGCCGCTTCCGACGTTTCCGGGCTGCTTATTGTTGATGAGGCTTATGCAGAATTTTCTCCAGAAATTTCGGCGGTCACGCTGCTCGATCGTTACACCAATATTGTTGTTGTTCGAACAATGAGTAAGGCATTTGCTTTTGCTGGTGCGCGAGTTGGATATTTGGTCGCTCGTCCGGAGATCATTGACGCCTGCCTGGTAACTCGCTTGCCCTATCACTTGAGCACGCAGACTCAGACGATAGCCGAAGTTGCGCTGAAGAATTCGGAGATTCTCCTCGCCGGTGTGCGGCAACTCATTGCTGAGCGCGCTCGAGTCACCGGCGAATTAGAGAAATCGGGATTACACGTTCTTCCCAGCGCCGCTAATTTTCTGATGTTTAGCGGAATGAAGCAGAGCCCGTCTGCACTCTGGAAAGGCCTCGTAGAGCGCGGCATCTTGATCAGAGATATTGGAATCGAGGGATACTTACGAGTAAGTATCGGAACTCCAGCCGAAAACGATCAATTCTTGGCAGAGATGGCCCTGCTTACTTCATAATAAGCACAGGAATGTTCGAGCGTTACCAAGAGAAGAGTGAGACCTGATTATGAGCCAAGCCAGACGAGCGCTCGTTGTTCGAGAGACTAAGGAATCGAAAGTTAGCGTCGAAATCGTCCTTGACGGCTCCGGTCAGATCTCTGTCGATACTGGAGTGCCCTTCTTCGATCATATGCTCTCGCAGCTAGGCAAGCACTCAGGATTTGATCTCACAGTAAAGACCACGGGTGATGTTGATGTCGATTCACACCACACTGTTGAGGACACATCGCTTGCTTTCGGTCAAGCACTTCGCGAAGCGCTCGGAGATAAAGCCGGCATTCGTCGATTTGGCGATGCCATGGTTCCCCTCGATGAAGTTTTGGTGCAAGCGGCAGTTGATTTGTCTGGCCGTCCATATCTAGTTCATCGTCAGCCAGAAATTGTGGAATTGATTGGCACCTTCGACACGACCCTTGGTCGTCACATTTGGGAATCAATAGTTGCAGAAGCACGAATCGCACTTCATGTGCGCGTTCTTGAAGGGCGAAATGCCCACCATGTTTTCGAAGCGCAATTTAAAGCAGTAGCTCGAGCGCTTCGTGATGCAGTTGCGATCGATGGCCGGGTTTCTGGAGTTCCCTCCACTAAAGGCGTTCTTTGATAGCAATTCTTGATTACGGTTCCGGAAATCTTCACTCAGCTGCGCGGGCATTTGCGCTAGCTGACCCAGATGTCCGCGTGACCTCCGATCCTGATATCGCAGCGATGGCCGATGGTCTAGTCGTTCCTGGCGTTGGAGCCTTTGGGGCCTGCATGGAACAATTTAGGAACGCAGGAGCGGAAAGAATTCTTCGAAGTCGCATTGATGCAGGTAAACCGGTTTTTGGTATTTGTGTGGGAATGCAAATCTTCTTTTCGCGCGGTGCGGAGAAAGATGGGGGAGCAGGTTTGGGAATATGGCCCGGATCAATTGATCTCTTGCCTGCACCAGTTTTGCCGCATATGGGATGGAATACCATCACCGTTGGTGAAAATTCTCGAATCTTCGCCGGGGTCGAAGATTCTTCCTTCTATTTTGTGCACTCCTATGGCGCACAGAGCGCAGTACCCGGCGCAATTAATACCTGGGCACATTACGGTGGCGATTTTCTTGCTGCTGTAGAAAGTGAAAAGATCGTTACTACGCAGTTCCATCCAGAGAAGAGCGGCGATGCGGGCGCTCGAGTCATCAAGAATTGGGTTGCCACACTATGAAAGAACTACAACTTCTGCCGGCTATCGACGTGAAAGATGGCCGCGCTGTTCGACTGGTGCAGGGTGAACTCAGTCGAGAGAGCCAATACGGCGCCCCACTCGAAGTTGCGAGTGAATTTGTGGCGGCAGGTGCTGAGTGGATTCACTTAGTAGATCTCGATGCGGCATTTGGAATCGGGAGCAATGCCGAGCTTTTGGCGGAGGTTATTCGTTCAGTAGATATTAAAGTAGAACTCTCTGGCGGTATTCGAGATGACCAATCACTTCGTCGAGCACTTGCCACGGGGTGTGCTCGAGTTAATCTCGGAACGGCGGCGCTGGAAGATCCAGATTGGACCGCCAAAGTAATCTCAGAGTTTGGTGATCGCATTGCCGTGGGACTCGATGTTCGAGGCCACACGTTGGCAGCTCGCGGTTGGACAAAAGAAGGTGGCGATCTCTTCGAAACGTTAGAGCGCTTGGATCGCGATGGATGTTCGAGATATATCGTGACCGATGTTGCCAAAGATGGAACACTTTCTGGCCCCAATATCGAACTATTGCGTTCGGTCTGCGATGCTACAACCAAACCAGTTGTGGCCAGCGGTGGTGTCTCTACTCTTGAAGATTTACGAGCACTTCGGGAGCTAACAGGGATCGGTGTTGAAGGTGCGATTGTCGGCAAGGCACTCTACGCCGGCGCATTTACTTTGCCGCAAGCTATCGAAATTAGTTATCGCTAATCATGTCACTAGCAAAACGAATTATTCCTTGTCTGGATGTCGCTGGCGGTCGCGTTGTGAAAGGTGTGAATTTCACGAATTTAATTGATGCTGGCGATCCAGTCGAACTTGCCAAGCGATATGGTGAAGCTGGCGCCGATGAGCTGACCTTTCTCGATATTTCAGCGAGCGTCGAGGAACGCGCAACAACGCTTGATATCGTTACCCGAACTGCCGAACAAGTCTTTATTCCCTTGACGGTAGGGGGCGGAATTTCTAGTGCTGATGATGTGAATCGATTGTTACGTGCTGGCGCCGATAAGGTCTCCGTGAATACTGCCGCAATCAAGCGCCCCGAAATGATCAATGAGATTTCCGACCGATTTGGCAACCAAGTTCTCGTTCTATCGGTGGATGCACGACGCGCGTCGACGCCATCTGGCTTTGAAGTAACAACTCATGGTGGCCGGCAATCCACCGGAATTGATGCGCTGGCTTGGGTGGAGGAGGGTATTGCTAGGGGAGTGGGGGAGATTCTGCTCAATTCAATGGATGCCGATGGCACTAAATCGGGTTATGACGTAGCAATGATTAAATCAGTGCGAGCGATCAGCAGCGTGCCCGTAATTGCAAGCGGCGGCGCAGGAGCACTAGCCGATTTTGCAGAAGCACTTGCCGCTGGAGCAGATGCGTTGTTGGCTGCCAGCGTCTTTCACTTTGGCCACTTTTCGATCGAAGAAGTAAAGGAATATCTCGCTGATCGAGATTATTCGGTGCGTAGATAGGCTGTGATAGGCGAGAATAGCCCCGTGAATATTCCTGTGGAATTGGCTGAGCGGTTCGATCGAAACGAGCTCGTTGCTGCGATCGCTCAAGATGGCACAACCAGAGAAGTGTTGATGTTGGCCTGGATGAACCGCGAAGCACTCACACTCACGCTCACCACAGGTCGCGCCACTTATTGGAGTCGTAGTCGGAGTGCGCTGTGGGTCAAAGGCGAAAGTTCGGGTCACACACAAGAAGTTAAATCAGTTCTTCTCGATTGCGATAGCGATGCAATTCTCTTATTGGTGGATCAAGTGGGGGCCGCCTGCCACACCGGAGATCGAACCTGTTTTCATTCTCAGATGATGTTAGAGATAGAACCGAACTAATGA
>CAIXHZ010000105.1 GCA_903919375.1 uncultured Actinomycetes bacterium
GTAAGTCGCTTTGAGATCTGGCTGATCGAAGCACGGATACATGCGACGGATATATGCAGTCTCACCTTGAGAGTAGAGATAGACCTCGCCATCGGCAGGATCCACTGAGTACTGAAGACCTTCACCGCTCTTGGAGTAGATTGCTTCGATCTCAACGATCAATTCATTCTGGAGTGCAAGATTTTCTAGATAGAGAGTCTCGCCATCATAGGTAGAGGTGTCGACGGCAACACCGTTGAGAGTGGCAGAGATGATGCGCTTGCCGACAGCATCAATAAAGGTCTTGTAGCCAGGTTGGTTGCAGGTGAAATGCGCAATGGTCTTGGCGATAAAGAACTCTGGTCCATGGGTAACGTCGATCGTGACGTTGTAATCCGAGATGGCGAGATGGGCAGAACGTTCTTGGGCTTCGCTGCGAGAGATATTTACACCTGGCACTTAAGGCTCCTCATAACTGATCGGGTGAATCAACAGGTAGATGAAATCATCTAGAATGAGCGGAATCTTATCGGCCTTTTACGCTGAATCGAAGAGTGGAGTGAGCGATGGAACGTCCGAGCAATCGCTCCTTCCGCCTGCGTGGGACCCGGATCACCGAAGGCCAGCAGCTAGCTCTCGATAAGTTCTGGGATCGTTACGGCTTTGGGCCAGAGACTGCCATTAATCCACAAGAAGTTTTCCCTGACTCCAAACGCATCTTCATGGAGATCGGAACGGGCATGGGCGAAGCTACTGCTGAGATCGCTCGGCTTTTTCCGGAAGATGGCTTCTTCGCCGTCGAACTCCACAAGCCCGGCCTGGGCGCACTTCTTGCAAAGATGGATGAGTACGGACTGACTAATCTGCGATTAGTTGAAGAAGATGCGCGCGTTCTTCTCGATCACTTTTTCCCTAAGCAATCGCTCGATGTAGTGCATCTTTATTTCCCCGATCCGTGGCCAAAGAATAAGCATTGGAAACGGCGCATCGTTCAAGATGATTTCATTGCCACAATCGCAGCTGCGCTCAAACCCGGTGGGTATATCCACATCGCTACCGACTGGGTCCCATATGCAGAGTGGATCGAAGAGAAGTTTGGCGCCTCAACGCTATTTACTGGGGGAGTAATCCCGAAGCCAGAATTCCGACCACTGACGCGATTTGAAGGCCAAGGTATTCGCAAAGGCCACGAAGTGCGGGATCTGCAATACTTCAAGAAGTAGAGCGCTTAAAACTAAAGCGTGCCCTCGTTCTCGTACTTCGTCATTAAATTAATACGACGCTGATGGCGTTCATCCCCCGAGAATGGCTCGGCGATGAAGGCATCGACCATCTCTAAACAAAACTCCGGAGTATGCATCCGTCCGCCAATAGCGACCACATTTGCATTGTTATGTTGGCGGCCAAGTTTTGCCGTTTCCACACTCCACGCAAGGGCGGCGCGAACGCCCTTTACCTTATTCGCTGCGATCTGTTCGCCATTGCCAGAGCCGCCCAGAACAATTCCCAGTGACTCAGGATCTGCAGCCACTGCTTCGGCTGCAGGAATGCAGAAGATCGGATAATCATCTTGAGGATCAAAGGTATGTGGGCCATGATCGATAACTTCGTGGCCGTGGGCCGTTAAGTGGTCGATGATGACGGCCTTAAATTCAAGGCCAGCATGGTCGCTTCCGATATGGATCTTCACATCTAAATTCTCTCAGATTTCGAAGTGAGTTGGCGCCACAAATCGCTGGTCACATGAAGAGAGCCCCACTATTTCTAGTGAGGCTCTCTGTCTTACCCTCAGGAGAGAAGGAAGATGGGTTGGTGCTTGTTGTTGGTAAAGCTTATGCAGAGGTCTTCGTAGTGGACTTCTTGCTAGAAGCCTTCTTTGAAGAAGTTCCGGTGGCGCCTGGAGTTGCAGTGCCAGAACCAGGAATTGTTGGAGCCATTCCCATTCCAGGACCTTTATGTCCATCGCGACCCATGCCCATTGCTGGACCAGCGTTATTTACTTCATTGGTCACGCGAGTGGTGAGATTTGCCTTCAGTGTTGTTGCCTGCGCAGCGGTAAGAGTCTTTGCAGTTACTGCCGCATCGATCTGAGTGCTGTCGTAGTTAACAAGTGCAGTGATGAGCGCAGCTGTCTTAGTGCCAGCAAGTGAAGCCAGAGACTTACCTGCTTCGCGAGCTGTCTTGAGATCTGCAGCTGTGATTCCGAGTGTGGAGGTAATGATCGACTCACGTGCAGCGGTATTCATTCCGAAACCACCCATTGGACCCTTGCCCATTCCCTGACCCATTGGACCCTTGCCCATTCCCTGACCCATTGGACCCTTGCCCATTCCGCCAACGGATGGTGCACCGGTTGGTGGAGTTGGGGTAGCAGCTTTAAGAGCTGCAACAATCGCATCGGACTGTGCCTGTGTGATTGTTCCCTTAGCAACAAGTGCTGCAAGAACAGTGGTGAGCTGTGCAGCTGGACCATGTGCACCAACGCTTGGAGCCGCTGGAGTTGTGGTGGCATCAGCTGATGCCACTGAGATTGTGCCGAGCGAAAGTGCGGCTGCGAGTGCAGCTACTGCAACTTTGTTCTTCTTCATATTTACTCCCTCTGAGCGAGACCCTCATCTCGCTACATTTGGTACTACATGAACTTCATCCTTCAACTAGAAGCCCTCACTTCCAGATAGGTGTAATTAACACCTGCATGCTGGGGAGAGTAACGATTTAACCTGTGTGGAATCTGAGAGTTTTGCCACAACGGAACCCCTCCTACGCGTAAAACCACCCGCGCCTCGCATTTTCCTGACGGAAATTGAGCATAAATTGAAGGAAAATTTATTGAACTCAGCTGCCTTGATCGAAAGCCTTGCGGAGTGAAAAAACCCAGCTACCTCGTCGCTACCGCATCGCTCGTACTGCCAGTCGCGCTCTCATTCTCCCTTCTCGCATCGCCCTTCATGGCTAGCGCCCAAGCCGCCGGAAGAATGAACCCACCAACAGTTAACACCCTTCTCAATGGCAAGGGCGCACCAACACCGAAGTTAGGTAATAAAGGTGATTTCTACATAGATGTCGCTACTTACATGATCTACGGACCGAAGTCCACAAACTCATGGCCATCAGGAATTTCATTACGTACTTCACAAGCATCACTCGTTACTTCACCTGCAGTCATTTCAAATTCCAAGAACGGTCCTTCTCCTTCCGTTCTTGCTACTAAAGGAGCCCAAGGCGAAAAAGGTGCGCAAGGCGAAAAAGGTGAAAAAGGCGACAGGGGTGCGCAAGGCGCTACTGGCGCAACCGGCGAGCCCGGTCCTGCAGGAATTCCTGGCGCGCCCGGTCCTGCCGGAAAAGATGGTGAAGCTGGTCCTGCAGGTTCACCAGGTGCACCGGGTTCATCTGGTCCTGTCGGTCCTGCCGGTGTGCAAGGCGCGCAGGGGCTCCAGGGCCTTCAAGGAGTTCAAGGCCTTCAAGGAGTTCAAGGAGTTGCAGGTCCATCAGCGGTAACAACGGGGCTCATCGCTTTTGCTGACCAGATTTCAACACCAGGTGGCACTTCTACATCGGCACCATTTGGAAATCTTCAAGCAGGAAAGAAATATTTGATTCATTTCATGATTAGGAGCTCGTCGGCAAGTCATTCTGTTATTCGAATTGCTGAAACAATTTCCGTTCCGGTGGGGATAACTAAAATAAACGATTACTACTTAGTTTCAAATGGTCTCGCGTTTAGAAATAACCAAATCCAAGATGAGAACAACATCAGCGGCTATGCAGTTATCTCACTCAGCGATGGTGCTAGCGCTACGGGAATTTCCATCACCGTCTCGGCCTACAACACGAGCTCTATTGATGCGTTAACCCTGACGGGGAGTTACACCTGCCAAGAGGTGGGTTCTGTTTCATAGGAAGGCAATCAAGGCGATGGCTGATCTACAAGGCGATGGCTGATCTAATAGCGATCAAATAAAGATATGGAGCGGGTGACCGGGATCGAACCGGCATGGCCAGCTTGGAAGGCTGGGGCTCTACCATTGAGCTACACCCGCGAGGGTTGAGGCGGCTTTCCCGTGCTTCCCATCACTTTGGATGCTCCCAAAATGGCGGGTTAGGCCTGCCTGTGGGGGATAGGTTACTAGGTCGGTAACGGGAGGGGAAATTAACCTCTATGATTCTCACTTACGCCACGGGGCGTAGCGTAGTGGCTAGCGCGCCTGCTTTGGGAGCAGGAGACCGGGAGTTCGAATCTCCCCGCCCCGACCAGCAATCCAGTAGCAATCAGAAGTCCCAACGAAAATGCGACAACACTCTTCAAAGGAGTCCTGTGAAAAGCTCAGTAGAAACTCTCTCCCCAACTCGTGTACGACTTTCTATTGAAGTCTCATTTACCGAGCTCGAGCCACACATCAAGGGTGCATACGCGTCACTCTCTGAGAAAGTCACCATCCCAGGTTTCCGTAAAGGCAAAGTCCCGCAAGCAATGATCGAACAGCGCGTTGGCCGTCCAGCAATTTTGGATGAAGCAATCAACTCCGCACTTCCCGTTTTTTATTCAGAAGCAGCCAAAGAGAACAAGGTCAATGTCATTGGCCGTCCCAACGTTGATATCACCGAGCTCGTTGATAACGAGAAGCTCGCCTTTACTGTTGAAGTAGATGTTCGCCCAGAACTCAAACTCCCTAACTTCTCTGAGATGACATTGACTGTTGAAGATGTCGTCGTTGCAGATGCTGAAGTTGATGAGCAAGTAGATGTTCTTCGCGCTCGCTTCGGAACACTCACCTCAGTAGAGAAGGCAATTTCTACTGGCGACTTCGTCTCACTCGATTTAGTGGCGACCATTAACGGTGAAGCCGTCGAAGGTGGAACTGCAAACGATATTTCTTACGAAGTGGGCACCAACCGCATGGTTGATGGTCTCGATGCTGCGCTCGAAGGTCTCAACGCTGGCGATTCAAAGTCTTTTGAAACTCAGCTCGTTGGCCAGAAGGATGGCGAGAAGGGTGAAGTTACTGTCACCGTTAAGTCAGTTAAGCGTCGCGATCTACCAGAGCTCAATGATGAATTTGCTAAGACAGCATCTGAATTTGAAACTGTTGCAGAACTGCGCGCAGATATTCAGACCCGCTTAGATCGTGTGAAGCATCTGGAACAAGGCGCACATGCGCGCGACCTACTTGTTGAGACTTTGCTCAAGGATATTGAGATCCCACTTCCACAAGGAATCATCGATGATGAAGTGAACGATCACCTTGAAGGCGAAGGTCGTCTGGAAGATGATGTTCATCGCGCAGAAGTTACTGAGCAGACCATCGCCTCACTGAAGCAAGAGATTCTCTTCGATTCCATCGTGACTGCAGAAGAAGTAAACGTTAACGAGAATGAACTCACCGAATACCTCGTTCGCGCATCACAGCGTTATGGAATGACACCGGATGCCTTCATCAAGGAGATTTCCCAAGCTGGCCAGATCAACACCATGGTCGCTGAAGTTGCTCGCGCCAAGGCACTTGCACAAGTACTCGGTCGCGTAAAAGTTGTGACCAAGTCCGGCAAGGCTGTCGATCTTGAGGCGCTTGCACCTAAGGCAGCCGTTGCGCCAGAATTCACTGAATCAGCTGCTGAGTAATTACTTTCTTTAAGAGCAACCCTTTCCCTGGCCATCATGGCTTGGGGGAGGGTTCTTCTCTGTAAGCGAACAGGGTCAGGCTCGATTTAGCCGAATTGCGGAAGAAATTGCGGCAAAAGATTGTTAGGGTCAATACAAGGAAATTGGCAGTAGATAACAATTCCAACTGGAGGAAATAGTGGATCTCATCACCTCGCGATCAGCGAGCTCATCTGGCGGTTTCGATGAGCAGGTCTATCAGCGCCTACTTCGCGAACGCATTATCTTCCTCGGCTCAGTCGTCGAAGACTCCATGGCCAATGCCATCTCAGCTCAGCTCTTGCTGCTTGCTGCAGAAGATCCCGATAAAGATATTTACTTGTACATCAACTCACCTGGTGGCTCTGTCACAGCAGGTATGGCGATCTATGACACCATGCAATACATCAAGAATGATGTCGCAACTGTTGCGATGGGACTTGCTGCATCGATGGGTCAGTTCCTTCTCTGTGCTGGTGCACCTGGAAAGCGTTACGCCCTTCCACACGCCCGCATCATGATGCACCAACCTTCCGGTGGCATCGGCGGAACTGAATCCGATATTCGTATTCAGGCAGAGCAGATGGCGCACACGAAGAAGACACTCGCCGAACTCATCGCTTTCCACACTGGCCAAAAGGCTGAGACCATCGAAGCCGATTCCGATCGCGACCGTTGGTTCACTGCCGAAGATGCCAAGACATATGGTTTTGTCGATCACGTTGTTCGTTCAGCAGGTCAAGTATCAGGAAGCGGTGGAACAGCATGAGTTCACAATTTAACTCAGGAATGGGAGCTATGAACCCAGTTAGCGAAATTCATAATCGCTACGTACTTCCAACCATCGAAGAGAAGACTGCTTATGGTTTCAAGCGTCTTGATCCCTACACAAAGCTCTTTGAAGAGCGCATCATCTTCTTGGGTCAGCCCATCGATGACACTGTTGCAAACGATGTTATGGCTCAGCTCTTAACACTCGAATCAATGGATCCAGATCGCGACATCATTCTTTACATCAACTCTCCGGGTGGATCATTTACAGCGCTCACCGCGATCTATGACACCATGCAATTTGTTCGCCCCGATGTCATGACTATCTGCCTCGGTCAGGCAGCATCAGCTGCAGCGATCTTGCTTGCAGGTGGCGCAAAGGGTAAGCGCATGGCACTCGAGCATGCACGTATCTTGATCCATCAGCCATATAGCGAAGGTGGCGGACAGGGCTCTGATATCGAGATTCAGGCGCGTGAAGTTTCACGCATGCGCTCTCTTCTCGAAGGCATGCTCTCGAAGCACACCACCAAGAACGCGGCCGATATCGCCAAAGATATTGAACGCGACAAGATTCTTACCGCTCAAGAAGCTGTTGAGTACGGAATCATCGATCAAGTACTTGCCTCACGCAAGGCAAGTGCAAGCAAGTAATTTGTAACTCGCAATAAAAGCTATTGAAGTAGGTTAAGTTGGGCGCCATGTTCTCGAAGTTCTTCGAACCTGGCGCCCTCTTTTCATATCGCCCCTATCGCAATCTTTGGGCATCCACAATCTTTACCATTCTTGCCATATCGGGCTTTCCGATCGTTCTCGCAGTTGCCGTTTTAGATAGTGGCGCAAGTGCGACAAAACTCGGAATCATCTTGGCTGCTCGAATCGTTGCCGGAATTCTCTTAGCGCCAGTGGGTGGCGTCTGGACTGATCGCTTACCTCGCAAAACAGTTCTCATTCTCGCCGATGGCTTTCGCGCCATTCTCGGAACTGTGGTGGTCTTCCTTCCGTACAACTCCAGCAAAATTTGGTTGCTCTCACTCATCGTATTTGTCATGGGCGCTAGCGATGCATTTGGCGGACCAGCCTCACAGGCGATCATGTCCAGTGTCTTGCCGGAAGAAAAGCGCATGGAAGGCAACACCATTCGTGGCATCGCCTATCGGATCGGCACCATCGTTGGCCCTGGAATCGCTGGCCTCTTCGTGGTTTCGCTCGGGACTCGTGCCACTTTTGCCATCATGAGTCTGTGTTACTTAATCGGGGCAGGCCTGCTCTTTCGCATCGAAGAAGGTCCGCGCGAAATTTCTGAGAACAGCAGCATTCACTTCTTTACTGAGCTTAAAGAAGGTTTCCAGATCGTCTGGCTTCACAAGTGGGTCGCTGCGATGATCGCTATGGCGACCGTACAACTGATGATCGTCATGGGAACAGAAAATGTATTGCTACCCGTCATCACCAAGCGGGTTTTTCATACGCCATCAGTCTTTGCAACTGCTGCCGTCTTATTTAGTATCGGCGCTGGCCTCTCTGCACTATTTGCAATGCGATATAAAGCAAAGCACCGGGGTCGATATTCCGTCTTACTGTGGGGCGTCTTTTCCATCGCGCCATTGGTTCTCGCTTTCCCAACCCATCGTTACCTCATCTTCGCGTGCTACCTCATCGCTGGTTTTTCAGTAGGTGGATGGGAGGCGTACTGGTGGACTGCAGTGCAAGATGAAATCCCCGCGGAGTTCCAAGGTCGCGTCTCCTCCATTGATTACATGGGTTCGGTAGGACTGATGCCAGTAGGAATGGCACTTGCCGGCCCTCTCTCAAATTACTTTGGCGAGAAACCCTTTCTTATCGGTGTCGCAATTTTCCATTTACTGATCTGCCTTGCTGTTTTGCAGGTGCCGGGCGTCAGAGATATGAAGTCGCCGCATACCCTTCAGTAATCAATAATTAATCAAGCCGGGGAGCAATTCGCCTATAAGCGAACAGAGTATGCGGGTATTTAGCCTACGCAAGTGCGCGCGATCTTCTAGATTTATCCCATGACGACGCGTATTGGTGAATCTGGCGATCTCTTGAAGTGCTCTTTCTGTGGCAAGACCCAGAAGCAGGTCAAGAAGCTCATCGCTGGCCCTGGCGTATATATCTGCGACGAGTGCATCGACCTCTGCAATGAGATCATCGTTGAAGAACTTCAGGAAACTAATTCACTTGGCTTGCAAGAACTTCCGAAGCCACAAGAGATCTATGACTTCCTGGATCAATATGTGGTCGGGCAAGATCGTGCCAAGAAGTCGCTCTCGGTTGCGGTCTATAACCATTACAAGCGGGTGCAGTCAGGCGATACAAAGCGCGAAGATGCCATTGAACTTTCCAAATCAAACATTCTCATTCTTGGTCCTACCGGTTGTGGCAAGACACTTTTGGCGCAGACGTTGGCACGTATGCTCAACGTTCCCTTTGCAATTGCCGACGCCACTGCGCTTACTGAAGCTGGGTACGTGGGTGAAGATGTAGAAAATATTCTTCTCAAGCTTTTACAGGCATCTGACTTCGATGTAAAAAAGGCCGAGACCGGAATTATCTATATCGATGAAATCGATAAGGTTGCCCGCAAGGCGGAGAATCCTTCGATCACACGCGACGTTTCAGGCGAGGGCGTTCAACAAGCACTCCTCAAGATTCTCGAAGGAACCACCGCTTCGGTCCCACCACAAGGTGGTCGTAAGCACCCACATCAAGAATTTATTCAGATTGATACCACCAACATTCTCTTCATTGTCGGCGGAGCATTCGCTGGCTTAGAAAAGATCATCGAGGGACGCAAGGGTAAGAGTGGCGTCGGATTTAACGCACCACTTCATAGCCCTGCTGAAATTTCGCAGATCGATTTCTTTGGCGAAGTTATGCCCGAGGATCTTCTCAAGTTCGGAATGATTCCTGAATTTATTGGCCGTCTTCCCATTCTCACCAGCGTTGAGAATCTCGATCGCCCAGCACTGATGCAGATCCTCACGGAACCGAAGAACGCGCTGGTCAAGCAATACGCCCGCCTCTTTGAACTCGATGGCGTCGAATTAGAATTTACTCACGAGGCTCTTGAAGTTGTCGCTGATCTTGCGATCAAGCGAGGCACAGGTGCTCGTGGCCTTCGCGCCATTATGGAAGAGACTCTCATGGGGGTTATGTACGAGATCCCATCTCGCTCCGAAGTCGCCAAAGTCATTGTTGGCCCAGAAGTTGTACGCAAGGAAGCGCTTCCTACCTACGTCAATCGCACCGCCGGTGGGCCTAAACGCGCAAAATCAGAGAAGGCCGATAAGGCCAACGACTCCGGAATCGATAAGAGCGCCTAACTAATCTAGACTGCTCCACCATGAGCACTCAGAGTCCGAAGCCCGAGATCGCACTAGCTGCGAGCTTCACCCCTGCCGATATTGAGGCTCCGCTCTATCAAAAGTGGCTCGACGCTGGTTACTTCACCGCCAACAGCGCGTCAGAGAAGCCACCGTTCACCATCGTTATTCCGCCACCAAATGTGACTGGTGTTCTTCATATCGGCCACGCCCTAGACCACACCTTGCAAGATATTTTGACGCGCATGAAGCGTATGAAGGGCTTCGAAGCGCTCTGGCTGCCGGGAATGGATCACGCCGGTATCGCCACACAGAATGTTGTCGAAAAACAACTGGCTGCCGAAGGTTTAAGCCGCCACGATCTTGGCCGCGAAAAGTTTGTTGAAAAAGTTTGGAATTGGAAAGAAGAATCTGGTGGCGCAATTCTCGATCAGATGAAGCGCCTGGGCGATAGCGTCGACTGGTCGCGCGAAGCATTCACTATGGATGCCGGACTCTCTAAGGCAGTACTCACGATCTTCAAGCGCCTTTACGATGCTGGTCTTATCTACCGCGCAGAGCGCATCATCAACTGGTGTCCGCGATGCCTCACTGCGCTCTCTGATATCGAAGTAGAACATCAGGATGATGCAGGCGAGTTTGTTTCGGTTCGATATGGCGATGGTGAGCAGAGCATTGTTGTTGCAACTACCCGCGCTGAAACCATGATGGGCGATGGCGCTGTTGCAGTTCACCCTGATGATCCACGTTATAAGCATCTCATTGGTACAGAAGTAATGCTTCCCCTTGTAAATCGCATGATTCCTATCATTGCTGATGAACTTGTTGACCCTGATTTCGGAACCGGAGCTGTCAAAGTCACAGCTGCACACGATCCCAATGACTTCGAGATGGCCATGCGCCATAACGTTCCATTTGTAGTCATCATGAATGAACATGGCGTTCTGTCCGGAACTGGCACCGAATTTGATGGAATGGATCGCTTTGAAGCACGTGTGGCAGTTGTTGCGAAGTTGAAAGAGATGGGCCGCGTAGTTGCTGAAAAGCGTCCATACGTCCACGCTGTTGGGCATTGCTCGCGCTGCGATACCACCGTGGAGCCACGTCTTTCCAAGCAATGGTTTGTGAAAGTTGCGCCACTCGCTAAGGCCGCAGGAGATGCAGTTCGCGATGGACGAGTGAAGATTGAACCTGAGGAACTTGCCCCTCGTTACTTCGATTGGGTCGACGGCATGCACGACTGGTGCATCTCGCGGCAATTGTGGTGGGGACATCAGATACCGGTTTATTACGGCCCCAATGATGAAGTAGTTGTGTGCGGACCAGGCGAAGTTCCACCAGCTGGATATACCCAAGATCCCGATGTTCTCGATACCTGGTTCTCCTCGGCATTATGGCCCTTCTCAACTTTGGGTTGGCCAGATCAAAGCGCTGATATCGCAAAGTTTTATCCCACAAGTGTTCTTGTTACAGGCTATGACATCCTCTTCTTCTGGGTTGCTCGCATGATGATGATGGGCTTATTTGCGATGGATGGCGTTGCGCCATTTGGAACAATCGCTCTGCATGGACTCGTTCGAGATCGATTCGGCAAGAAGATGTCGAAGTCTCGCGGCAACACCGTCGATCCGATTGAGTTCATGGATAAGTACGGCTCTGATGCTCTTCGCTTTACTTTGGCTCGTGGTGCAAACCCAGGAACCGACCAAGCTTTGGCCGAGGAGTGGATCGGCGGTTCTCGAAACTTCGCAACCAAACTGTGGAATGCGACTCGATTTGCGATGATGAATGGCGCCAACATAACTGGCGATATGCCTGCATATGAATCACTCGATGGAATTAACCAGTGGGTCATCACTCGCCTCAACGAAACTGTCGGCGAAGTTGATGCACTATTTGAAAAATATGAATTCGCTAAAGCGTGTGAATTGATTTACCACTTTGCTTGGGATGATCTCTGCGACTGGTATCTCGAGCTCTCCAAGTCAGCCTTCGCTGCCGGTGGTGAGAGCGCAGCACAATCTGCCCGCGTTCTGGGACATGTTTTGGATCAGCTCTTGCGCTTAATGCATCCAGTTATGCCATTTATTACTGAAGAGCTCTGGTGCGCGCTTACGGGCGGCGAGACTCTCGTTACCGCGCAATGGCCACAAGTAAATAGAGCACATCTCAATGAGAAATTAGGAAGTGAAATCGCCAAAGTCCAGGATCTCGTCACTGAAATCCGACGCTTCCGTGCAGAGCAAGGAATTAAGACCTCTGCTCGCGTGGGGGCAAAGTTTATTGGTCTAGATACTGCTGGCCTTGCGCAATACGAAGCTGCTATTCGTCAGATCTGTCGTATCGATGCTATCGATTCTGGATCATCTGCAACCATCGAAGTCGGCACCGTAAAGATTGAATTCGATCTCACCGGCGCGATCGATGTCGGCGCAGAACGAGCCCGCCTGACTAAAGATCTTGCAACTGCTGAAAAGGATCGCGCAACTGCGAAGGTCAAACTCGATAACGAAGGATTTATGGCTAAAGCTCCGATGGAAGTTGTGCATGAGATTCGGACTCGCTTGGCAGAGACCACGGCAGATATCGAACGCATCACTGCCCAACTCGCTGCGCTGCCACAGGGATAGTAATGACCTCACCTGAAGATCGCGAAGTATTGAAAGTTGTGGAGCAGGCGCTCCTCAAGCGTTGGCCAGAGACAAAGTTGGAGCCATCACTTGATCGGATCGCCGCGCTAGTGGATGCACTTGGGTCGCCGCAGCTTTCGTATCCGACCATTCACCTTGCTGGAACAAATGGTAAGACCAGCACCTCACGGATGATCGATTCGCTCTTTCGCGAATTGGATTATCGAACTGGTCGTTTTACTAGCCCGCATTTAGAGAGTTTCTTGGAGCGAATCTCCATCAACGGCTTACCCATTCCACCCGAGGGAATGATCGCCACCTATAACGATATTGCGCTCTACCTTGATCTGATCGATAGTCGCCAGCCCCATCCGATCTCCTTCTTTGAAGCGATGACAGCGCTAGCCTTTGTTGCATTTGCCGAATTCCCAGTCGATGTCGGAATTATCGAAGCAGGTATGGGCGGTGAGTGGGACTCCACCAATGTGGTGCAGAGTTCAGTATCAGTTATCACTCCTATTGGATTGGACCACACTGAATACTTGGGTGAGACGCTAGTAGAGATAGCCACCACGAAATCCGGAATTATTAAGCCTGAATCTCATGTTGTTCTTGCGGCTCAAGATGTTGAGGTTGCCAAAGTTCTACTAGCAAAAGCACTAGAGAAGGCTGCGATAGTTCATCGCGAAGGCGTTGAGTTCGGCGTGGGCAAGCGTGAGATTGCAGTGGGTGGACAGCAAATCACTTTGCATGGCATACATGGGATTTATCCCGATATTTTCTTGCCACTTTATGGCGCCCATCAAGCGAGCAATGCCGCATTGGCACTCGCTGCAGTAGAGGCATTTGTCGGCGTGAAGTTAGATGATGAACTCGTCCAACGAGCCTTTGCCAACGTCCGCTCACCTGGCCGGATGGAAATTCTTTACCGAGATCCCACAGTTATTGTTGATGCCGCACATAATCCTCATGGCGCTAAGGCGCTTGCTGCGACCCTCGCAAGCGAATTCGATTTCGAATCAATCTTTGGCGTTCTTGCTATCTTGGGTGATAAAGATGTCTTGGGGTACCTACGCGAAGTTGAGCCGATCATTGATCGCTTGGTCGTCACCCAAAATTCATCAGATCGCGCGCTTCCGGTTGAGAAGCTCGAAGAATTAGCAGTTCAGGTCTTTGGCCGAGATCGCGTCTTTGTTGAATCCGACCTTAAGTCAGCGATTACCTATGCCATGGAGCAATGCACTTTGGTGAATCAGGTAAGTGACGGAATTTCGGCAGTCGTTATCTTGGGATCAGTTGTAACTGCCGGGGAGAGCAAGGCGATCGTTCGCAAGATCGCACTTTCGCATAATCCTGACTATGTAGATCCAGATGATCTCGATGGCGAGGATTTATAAATGCGAGTACTTGGCTCAGCAGTAATTGCAATGGAATCTATTCTTGTCGGCTTCGCGCTTCTTCTAGCGATGGATAACCATGGCACTCTCGCACTTTCATTGGGTGGCTCGCTTGCCATTGCAATGTTGCTCTGTGCGGGCATGATGAAAAATATTCGCGGGTGGATTTTTGGATCTCTTTTGCAGATCGCCCTGATTGCCTATGGTGTTGTTGTTACACCGATGTATTTCATGGGTGCGCTCTTTGCAGCGCTCTGGGCGGCAGCCTTTTACTTGGGCCGAAAGGGCGAAGCGATCCGCGCCGAGCTCATGGCACAAGGCCCCGTAAAGCCCGAATAAATCCCTAATAAAAGGGAGTAAATTCTCAGAATTCTTGATTTCGCCGCAATTGATTAGACTGCGCAGGTGACTATCGAAAGAACTCTGATTCTCGTCAAGCCCGACGGCGTCCGTCGCGCTCTCATTGGCGAGATCATTCGCCGTATTGAAGCGAAGGGATATCAGATCGTTGCTCTTAAGTCGATGAGCGCAGATCGCGACCTTCTCGCCCAGCACTATGCCGAGCATCAAGGCAAACCATTTTTTGAACCACTTGTTGAATTCATGCTCTCCGGTCCGATCGTTGCCATCGTTGCCGAAGGCAATCGTGTCATCGAAGGCTTCCGCTCTATAGCCGGTACGACTGACCCCACTGTCGCAGCTGCCGGAACAATTCGAGGCGATCTCGCCCGCGATCAAGGCACCACAGTCACACAAAATCTTGTTCATGGTTCAGATTCACCCGAATCTGCTACTCGTGAAATCTCCATCTTCTTCCCTGAGCTCTAATACCAGCACGAGCCAGATCGCAACGATTTACTGAACCGACTGAAAGGCACTAATGAAAAGCCAGAAGAGTAACCGAATGTCCTTTATTGGACGCGATATGGCCGTTGACCTCGGCACTGCAAATACCCTCGTCTATGTTCGTGGTCGCGGAATTGTTCTTAATGAGCCTTCTGTTGTTGCTGTTAATCAAGATACCGGCGCGATCCTCGCTGTTGGCTTAGAAGCCAAGCGCATGATCGGTCGTACTCCCGGAAATATTATTGCTATCCGACCGTTGAAAGATGGCGTGATCGCCGACTTCGATACAACTGAGCGGATGCTCCGTTATTTCATTCAGAAAGTTCATAAGCGTCGTTACTTGGCAAAGCCTCGTATTGTCGTCTGTGTTCCTTCAGGCATCACTGGCGTTGAACAGCGCGCGGTAAAAGATGCTGGCTACGCAGCTGGTGCACGAAAGGTTTACATCATTGAAGAGCCCATGGCTGCTGCCATTGGTGCTGGCTTACCAATCCACGAACCAACTGGCAATATGGTTGTCGATATTGGTGGCGGAACAACTGAAGTTGCCGTTATTTCACTGGGTGGAATCGTTACGGCGCTCTCAATCCGCATCGGCGGCGATGAGCTCGATCAAGCCATTATTGATTGGGTAAAGCGCGAATATTCATTACTTCTCGGAGAGCGCACCGCTGAAGAGATAAAGATGGCGATCGGCTCTGCCTATCAACTTCCAGGCGAACCTGATGCTGAAATTCGCGGTCGCGATTTAGCAACTGGCCTCCCTAAGACCATTCTCGTGAGCGCCGAAGATATTCGTCGCGCGATCGAAGAACCTGTCAATCAGATCGTTAACGCAGTAAAGAGCACACTCGATAAGACTCCACCAGAGCTTGCTAGCGATCTTATGGATCGGGGCATCGTACTTACTGGCGGCGGAGCACTTTTGCGTGGTCTAGACGAGCGTCTTCGCATCGAAACTGGAATGCCAATTCACGTATCCGAGCGTCCACTTCAGGCAGTTGCTGAAGGCTCTGGAAAGTGCGTAGAAGAGTTTGAAGCGCTCGAGAAGGTATTGATTTCAGAACCTCGCCGTTAATTTTTACCGGCCCTTGTAAAGGAGTCCAGCTGTGGCAGCTAATGGAAATAACCGTTCGCGGTTGCTCCTTGTCATTCTGCTGGTCACTTCGCTCTTTCTGATCACGCTCGATCTTCGCGGTGTCTCTATCACCAAGACTTCACGTTCAGCGACCCAATCATTTTTGGCACCCGTGCAACGTGGCGTCTCTGATTTCTTCTCACCTGTCGGAAATTTCTTTAGCAATGTAAAGAATTTTGGCAAAACGAAGGCAGAACTCACGGCAACAAAAGCTGAGAACGAAAAGCTCAAGAGCCAATTAGTTGTGAGCGCAGATATCCAAGGTCAACTCACCAAACTCAAAGCCGCGCTGAATTTAGCGGGCCGCGGAAAGTTCCAAGTTGTTGCCGGCCGTGTCATTGGCGAAGGATCAGCTTCAACTTTTAGTCAAACTATTACGATCGATGCCGGCAGTGCCGATGGCATCAAAAAAGATATGACCGTTGTGAGCGGCGCAGGTCTTGTAGGAATTGTTAAAGAGACAACCTCGCATTCATCAATCGTTCTGCTTATGTCCGATCCGACATTCCGAGTAGGCGTCCGAATTGCTCGCTCTCAGGGCGTAGGAGTCCTGCTCGGCCAAGGCAATGGCAGTTACTTGCTTCAGCTCCTTGATTCGGCAGGCACTATTAAGAAAGATGATGCTATTCTTACATTAGGCAGCGATGGAAATCGACCATTTGTCTCTGGCATTCCTGTTGGTCGAGTCACTTCCGTTAATGACACCACTGCCTCTCTTACCCAAGAAGCAAATGTAAAGGGTTATGTTTCCCTCAATAATTTGGGAGTCGTCGCAGTCATCGTGGGCAATATCAATAACGATCCCAAGATGGCCCTTGTCCCAACTCCCGACCCGGTCGTTACTCGATACGTCACTGAAACGATAACGTCAGGCTCTCCTATACCTGGGGCTACTCCTACGGTTCTCCCAACACCCTCTGCTTCTCCAACGAAGAAGAAGGCTTAGTAATGAGTCCGCTTCGAGTGGTACTGAGTTCACTCTTTCTCTTCATTGTCTTCACGGTGCAAGAAGGAGCTGTTGACCGGATTCATTTTCCGATTACCGGCTTCTCACTTTATTTAGCGGTCCTGATCGGAATGATGGCGCTCGAGCGAGCATCTGGCGCAGTGATCATGGGATTTATTGGTGGGATCATTCTCGATTTAGCTCCAACAACGAATTCACCGTTTGGCCAGTGGGCCCTTGTCCTCACCATTGTGGGATACGCAATCGCATCAAATACTGAAAGCGTGGGCGACTTCTCAACGCGCCCCGGCGCATTCGTTCTCTTCATCGCCTTTGGCGCAACTCTGACTCTGGCTCTTTACTTACTCATCGGGTCGATGGTGGGGGAGGACGCGGGCACCTTTGGCCGAAATACCGTTGTAGTGATTGGTAACTTCATCTGGACCTTGCTCTTCACACCAACTTTTTTACCTGTGGTCTCACGTATTCGCAGCTACACCATGACTTCACGAGAGCGCGCATGAGTCAACGTTCGCGACTCAATCTCATCGTTGTGCAGGCACTTGTTGCCTCACTGATCTTCATCTTGATGGGTCGTCTCTTCTATCTACAAGTTGCGGATTCAAAGAAATATCAAGATGCTGCACTAAGCATCCAAAGCCGCGATGTTGTTACCCCCGCTGTTCGTGGCGCTATTACTGATAGTTCCGGCGTCCCTATGGTTATTGATCGCCCTGGCATGGTGATTACTGTTGATCGAAGCGTCATTGATAAGCAAGCGGACAAAGGAAGCGCGGTTCTCTCTTCAGTCGCAAAGTTGCTCGGCTTGAATTTGGCCGATGTCTATCAATCCACTCGGCTCTGCGGTGAACTTCCGACAACATCTCGCACCGGTTGCTGGAATGGAACTCGTTACCAACCGATCCCAGTCACGCGTACCGCAACCGAAGCGCAAGCGCTCAAAATTTTAGAAAATAGCGATACCTATCCTGGTATTGATGCACAGCCTTATCCGGTACGGAGCTATCCATCACTGGCTGGAGAGAATGGCGCACATGTCTTGGGTTATGTGGGGTCTGTGACAGAAGCTGATTTGGCTGATACTTCGCATCAGTACTATCGAAATGAAGTCATTGGTAAATCCGGTTTGGAATATCAATACAACAAATATTTGACGGGTAAGCCCGGCGTCAAGACTGTTATCGTCAATCGAACTGAAGCGATCACACAAGAATCTCAAAACACTAAGCCAATTTCAGGCGATAACTTAGTTACCAATCTGGATGCGAGATTGCAGGCGGCCACTGAAGGAGCACTTGCTACCTCCGTTCGAAGCGCGCGCTCCATGGGCTATAAAGCTGACTCTGGCGCCGCGATTGTCATGGATGTAAAGACCGGCAAAGTTCTAGCGATCGCCTCGTATCCAACGTATGACCCCACCATGTGGGAAAAAGGTCTCACCCCCCAACAAGCCAAAGATCTCTTTAGCGCATCGGCTGGCGCACCGGCACTATCGCGTCCGCTTCAAGGTGAATACGCACCGGGCTCAACTTTTAAAGCAATCTCTATCGTGGCCGCATCACATGCGGGCTACAACCTGCACGGAAGCTATGACTGCCCAGCAACAGTGCAGATTGGTAACAGAGTCTTCAAAAACTTCGAAACAAACCCTATGGGAATGATTCCGATGCAAAAAGCAATCGCTGTCTCCTGCGATACCGTTTGGTACAACATCGCTTACACACAATGGGTAAAAGATGGTGGCCTTTCACCGAAATCTGGACTTCATGATTATTTCTTCAAAGCAGCTGCTGGCTTTGCTTTGGGTAAGAAGACTGGCATTGATCTCCCTGGCGAGCTTGCTGGACGATTGCCAGACCGGGCATGGAAAGAGGCGTATTACCAAGCTAATAAAAATTTCTATTGCAACTTCCAGTCGCGGGCAAAGAAATCCGATCTCACTCCGTATTTGATCGCGATAGCTAAAGAAAATTGCGTAGATGGAAATGTTATTCGTGCGGGCGATGCCGTGAATTTCTCCATCGGTCAAGGCGATACTTTGATGACGCCTCTTCAGATGGCTCAGGTCTATTCAGCTATTGCTAACGGTGGAACTTTTTACCAACCTCAGGTAGCACGAGCGATCGTGAAGCCAGATGGCACGGTAGTGAAAGAATTTAAGCCAATTATCACTGGCCATACACCTACTTCGGCGAGTGATATCGCATTCCTTCATTCAGCTCTTCGCGATGTAGTAACTAGTGGTACTGCCGCTCCCGTCTTTGGACCTAACTACCCCGTGCTTGTGGCTGGAAAGACCGGTACTGCTCAAGTTCTGGGTACAGATGCCAATGGTCGTGCGAAAGATGACACGTCATGGTTTGCTTCTTTCGCACCTGTAAATAATCCGCAATATGCCGTCGTAGTTGTGGTCAGCCAAGGTGGTTTCGGTGCATCTGTCGCGGCCCCTGCTGTGAAGACGATTTACAACGCAATTTATGGAGTGACGGGATCAACCTTGGATCCCAAGAAGGCACTCTTCCCCAACGGGCTACCAAGCAAGTTGCCCACAATTGATCCTCGAGTAGTTACTCTTAAGAAACCATGATCAGAAACTTCCGCCGCGATCGCATCAAAGAATCTTTCGCTAGCTATGACAAGATTCTCACCCTATCTGTCGCTGGTCTTATGTTGATTGGCACCTTGCTGGTGTGGGCCGCGACGAAGAGTTGGTTTGCCTCACAAGGCCTCGATCCGCAATATTATTTAAAGCGCCACATCATCAATATCTTTATTGGTTTAGTTCTTGCTTACGGAACAACGTTAATCGACTATCGAATGCTCCGTGCCTACACGCCATTTGTGTGGGGAGCCGGTGTCTTGGGCTTGATCGCCGTACTCATTCCAAGCGTCGGTAGCACTGTCAATGGCGCTAAAGCATGGATCTCATTTCCTGGCGGCTTTCAGATACAACCTGCGGAGCTTGCGAAAATTGCGATCATCGTCGGCTGCTCCATGATTTTGGCGGAGAAGCATGATGCCAACGCCGATCCATCCGATATTGATGTCGTCAAAGCGCTGGCGATTTCGGCAATTCCACTCTTACTTATTTTCTTGCAGCCCGATGTGGGAACCATTGCGATTATTAGCGCATCACTTGTTGCCATCATCGCCACTTCTGGTGCGCCCAGTCGCTGGGTTATTGGTTTGCTTTTAGTGGCAGTACTTGGCGGCGCCGGCGCTGTGAAAGCGGGCGTTGTGAGTAAGTATCAAATTGCGCGTCTGCAATCATTTGTGGACCCTAGTGCTGATCCGCAGCAAAGTGGATATCAACTTCGGCAGTCTCGCATCACGATTGGTTCTGGTGGAATTATTGGTAAGGGGCTTTTCAGTGGACCGCAGACCAATGGTCGATTTGTTCCTGAAC
>CAIXHZ010000106.1 GCA_903919375.1 uncultured Actinomycetes bacterium
GCAACGGCGAACAAGAGGCTAATGCGCAAGATTTACTCGCCTCTGGTCAGGCGACGGTAATTTCAAACACACAATTCACAAGTTCTTGGCTGGCAGGCAATATCCTCGCCACTATGGAGCGAGCGAAAAATTTTGATAGAACTCTCACCTCAAACCCACATGCCGGCGCCGTAGCAACGATCGGGAAGCAAATCCTCAGTGTTGCGACTCAAAGTAGAGGTAAGTGATGAATAGATCAGAATTAACGCTAGCTGACCTTGCACACATGCGTGTTCATTTCATTGGGCTAGGCGGTGCCGGTATGAGCGGTATCGCTCGGATCATGTTAGCTCGGGGTGTGAGCGTCTCGGGCTCGGATGCAAAACATTCCGCAGTTCTCGATAGTTTGACGGCGCTTGGCGCGAAGGCATTTGTGGGGCATAAAGCTGAACAGGTAGAAAATATAGATCTCCTCATCGTCTCAAGTGCGATATCACCTACTAATCCCGAACTCATCAGGGCGCAAGAGCTTTCGCTCCCCATTCTTGCTCGCGCAGAGGCATTAGCACTCCTCATGTCAGAGTCGCTCGCCATTGCCGTTGCCGGAACTCATGGCAAGACCACGACGACATCGATGCTCACCGTTGCGTTACAAAATGCTGGCTTAGATCCATCATTTGCTATTGGCGGCATGATCAATAGTTCTGGAACAAATGCACATTTAGGTTCAGGTGAAATATTTGTAGCAGAGGCTGATGAATCAGATGGTTCATTTCTTGCCTATAAGCCGCAGGGTGCCATCATCACCAATATCGAACTTGATCATGTCGATCACTTTCCTACGCTGGAATCGGTCAACGAAATATTCGCCGAATTTCTCTCATCGATCGCACCATCAGGGTTCCTTGTTGCCTGTATCGATAGCCCTGGCGTTCGGGTACTTCTTGAGAATAATTCCCATTCGACGATCGTGGTCCATACCTATGGAATCAGCGAAAGTGCTGAATACCGATTAAGTCATATTTCACTTCAGGCCAAGAGTTCTAGCGCTCGTATTACCCATCGGGGCCGAACGCTCGGGGAACTCCACTTGTCTATCCCTGGGGAGCACAATCTCTTCAATGCTCTCGCTGCTCTGATCGCTGGAATAGAGGCCGGAGCACCACTATCAGACCTGCTCGAAGGTCTCGCTTCATTTTCTGGCGCACGACGTCGCTTCGAATCTAAAGGAATTGTGCATGGCATCAGCGTGATTGATGATTACGGTCACCATCCCACGGAAGTTGCCGTCACACTCGATACGGCTCGCAGATTTGCTGGGAGTGGAAAGGTGTTAGCCATTTTTCAGCCCCACCGTTACTCCCGCACGCAGGCCTTTGCGCACGAATTCGCTTCGGCACTCTCAAAAGCCGATGACATAACACTCTTGGAAGTCTATGCCGCAAGTGAAGTGCCGATACCAGGCGTATCTTCACTCTTGATCACTCGCGAAATGAATTCGGCGATCGCTCACTTCCAACCATCTATGGTGGACGCCGTTCTGCATGTTGTGGAGTTGGCGCAGCCTGGGGATCTCATCGTCACGATGGGCGCTGGCGACGTCAATGCTCTCGCACCTGTGATTGTTCAATCTCTCACGGAAAAATATTCTGGCGCAATTTCGTGAACAAACGCGTAAAAAGAATTCTCTTATGGATCGGCCTCCTGGCCGTAGTTGGAGGCAGTTCCTACGGTTTGGGTTGGTCCAATCTCTTTCAGGTAAAAGTTGTCGCCATCACCGGTAGCGCGCACACTCAACAGTTAGAAGCCACACTGACTTCGGCGGGAATCTCCTTACACATGGGGGAGCGGATGGCTCGAGTCGATGTCCAAGCAGTTAATCGAGTGATCTCCTCCATCGATTGGATTAGCCACGTTGCCATTTCCAGAAATTGGTTGAGTGGCAAAGTGGGTATCGCGGTCAAAGAAAAAGTAGCTATTGCCGGCTTTCTCGCCACCGATGGGTCAATGCAATATTTCGATGCTGCAGGAAATATCTTTCATTCCCCAGATTCACTTAGCGCCATTCCGGAAGTATCTTTCACTTCTCAAGATCAGCCCTCACGTGCGGCAGCAGCGACATTGATTGCAGCTATGCCAGCCGATATCCGAGCTTCGCTCTTAAGTCTGCATGTCAGCTCGCCACAATCGCTCGTCATGTCCAGTTCGCTGGTGATACCGCAACTCAATATCACCTGGGGCAGTAGTACTCAGATTGATATAAAAGTGAAGGTTTTACGGGCGCTTCTTGCACTTCCCGAAAATAAGAAAGTACGGGCGATCGATCTATCGCAGCCTTCAAATCCAACTGCACAGTAGTCACAACAATTACTTCGTGTCGATCGTTGCTCTTACTTGCTTGTCGCCGTACTTTAACCAAATCAAGTACGTGCGAACCATAAGTCTCAAGTAGAGATTTAGGTACAGGGAAGAGGCAGAACGTGGCGACACCACAGAACTACTTAGCAGTTATCAAAGTTGTAGGCGTTGGTGGTGGCGGCGTTAATGCTGTCAATCGAATGATTGAAGCAGGATTAAAAGGTGTTGAGTTCATTGCGATTAACACTGATGCGCAACAACTCATCATGAGTGATGCAGATGTGAAATTGGATATTGGTCGCAAATTAACTCGCGGCCTTGGTGCAGGGGCTGCGCCAGAAATTGGTCGCCAAGCTGCTCTCGATCATCAAGAAGAGATTGAAGAAGTATTGCGCGGAGCGGACATGGTTTTCGTAACCGCTGGCGAAGGTGGCGGCACCGGTACAGGTGGCGCTCCGGTGATCGCAAAGATTGCAATGGATCTTGGCGCACTAACAGTTGGCGTTGTTACCCGTCCATTTACATTTGAAGGACGTCGCCGTACCTCTCAAGCAGAGAAGGGCATTAACGATCTTCGCGAAACTGTAGATACGCTCATCGTAATTCCCAATGATCGACTCCTTGCAATTTCCGATCGTTCGATTAGTCAGCTCGAAGCATTCCGTAGCGCAGATCAAGTTCTACTCTCTGGCGTCCAAGGCATCACTGATCTCATCACTACACCAGGTCTTATTAACTTGGACTTTGCCGATGTGAAGAGCGTTATGGCTGGTGCTGGTTCAGCGCTGATGGGAATCGGTTCTGCTCGTGGCGAGAACCGCGCAACTCGTGCCGCCGAACTTGCAATCTCAAGTCCATTGCTTGAGGCATCGATTGATGGCGCCCATGGCGTACTTCTTTCCATTGCGGGCGGATCAGATATCGGTCTCTTTGAGTTGAGCGAAGCAGCAGAATTGGTTGCGCAATCTGCACACCCAGAAGCAAACATCATTTTCGGAACAGTGATCGACGATGCGCTAGGCGATGAAGTCCGTATCACTGTTATCGCAGCCGGTTTCGATGGTGGAGCACCCAAGCGTGTTGAAGTCCCAGTCATTGATGCCGCCACACTCGGCGGAAACGCAGATCCAATCGCGGCCAATGATCCCATCGCAGTTGCTATGGAACAAGAGAGTGCAGAGCAACCAGCTGCTCGAAAGCGCATTACTTTTGAAGATCTCGTTGCCGAAGATGAGATCGACATTCCAGACTTTATGAAGTAATTCCGTCTCCTATGGCGCGTATCTATTTCTCATCGCGCCATTCTGGCAATTTTGGAGATCATGTAGGTGATGATCCCGGATTAGTTTCCCGGCGTCGGTCCAGTCTTGCACGTGCACTTTCGGTGCCACCGATTGCCTTTATGAATCAAGTTCACGGCAATGTGGTGCAGGTTATTACCGAAGCGCCCACCAGTGCGCCAACATGCGACGCACTCGTCACTTCTCAAAGAGGGTTGGGGCTGGCAGTAATGGTGGCTGATTGCATCCCGCTATTACTCACGAGTGATGTTGCTGTCGCGGCCGTACATGTAGGTAGAGCTGGATTGGTTTCGGAAATTTCATTGAAGGCAATCGCAATTATGCGCGATCTGGGAGCCCATCAAATTGCAGCGACTGTTGGCCCAAGCATCTGCCGCAACTGCTACGAGGTTGCTCCACACATGTATCAAGAGATCTCCTCGCAATTGTCTGCGACTGCGACCAACGATCTTCTCCATTCTTTAGATTTGGTGGCCGGTTTGCGCCAACAACTGGGAAGCCAAGTCGTGGATTTTTCCGATCTTCATATCTGTGCCAAAGAATCTTCTGACCACTTCTCCTACCGGCGAGAGCAGGAGACTGGTCGTCAAGTAGGGGTGGTCATTTTATGAGTGATCGCAAAGCAGAGATTTCAGCAGCCCTTGCGCGTGTAGAAGCGGAGATCGCGCAAGCCTGTCGCAACGTGGGGCGAGATCGTTCCGAAATAACTCTGATTGCCGTGACAAAAACCTATCCGGTCTCGGATATCGAAATTCTTTACGATTTAGGGTTGCGCCATTTCGGTGAAAATCGAGATCAAGAAGGCTCAGCGAAAGCGCCGCTAATTCCAGGCGATGCCCAGTGGCATTTCCAAGGCCAAATTCAATCGAAGAAGATAAAGTCCATCGTCAATTGGGCACAGACGATACATTCCGTTGATGAACTTGATCACGCTATCAAGATCTCCGAGCGTTCGCCTGGCCATGAAATATTTATTCAAGTAAATCTCGATCAACCTCGATTGGTAGAGGGCGCCATGAAATTGCCGGAACACCGAGGTGGAGTTCATCCACTCGAGCTCGTGGAGATGATTTCGGCTCTCACGGCCCAGACTTCACTGACTGTTTCTGGCCTGATGGCAGTAGCCCCGCTCGGGGAGGAGCCATCACTTGCCTTTGCTCGGTTGCATAACCTCTTCCTGGAAGCCCGGGAGAAATTACCAACTATCACCAAACTCTCAGCAGGGATGAGCGGTGACTTTGCTCTCGCCATCGCTCATGGTGCGACACATATTCGCGTGGGAAGTTCAATCCTCGGTATCCGTCCACCGCTGGCCTAAAATTCAACTATGTCCAAATTTAAGCGAATGGCAGTCTTCCTCGGTCTCGACGAGAACGATGAATTAGAACTTGCTCCAGTGACTCCTGAAATTGAGCCAGCGCGAAGCGTCCGCTCTATTCGCCGAGAAGAGAAAGCCGTTGAGCGTCCTTCTTACCTTCGCTCCACCACACCAGCAGTTCGTACTTCTACTCCGGTGGTTGCAACTCCAGTAGCGCAAGAAGTACCGCTGCTCAATCGCATCGTTGCTATTCATCCACGTTTTTATAACGAAGCTCGCAATATTGGTGAGCACTACCGCGGCGGTCAGCCAGTTATCATGAACCTCTCTGATATGGACGAATCAGAACGCAAGCGCCTCGTTGATTTTGCATCTGGCCTGGTGTTCGGTCATCACGGAAGCATCGAACGCATTACGCCAAAGGTTTTCTTACTCACACCTCCAAATGTTGCTGTGAGCAACGAAGATAAGGCTGCTGCAGCCGAAGCTAGCTTCTTTAACCAGAGCTGATTTCGATGAGCGTGCGCTCAATTTTTCTCTGGGTACTCCAGATTTACTTACTTGCTCTCTTTGCGAGATTGATTCTCGATTATGTGCGAATCTTCTCGCCAGCCTGGCGTCCCCGAGGTCTTTTCTTAGGAATTGCTGACGCCGTCTATCGACTTACCGATCCACCGTTGAAGTTGGTAGGTAGATTCGTGCCACCACTTCGACTTGGACCAGTCGCCTTCGATTTAAGTTTTATCGTCCTCTACTTCTTTTTGACCCAGGTAGTGGGACGATTGATTAATTTACTTCCCTAATAATTCGCCTTTTAGGCTCTGCGAAGTGAAATAGCTAAGCCAATTTCACTCTCATCACTGCTCAAGGATTGATCGCGCTCTGCGCTGAGTGCCAATACCTCGTCGCAAATCTCAGCGAGAGATTGAGCAAAGGCAGCTGCGATTTCTTCGCCTCCATTCCAGGAGATATGAATTCGATCAGAGATATCAAAGCCAGATTGCTTACGCTCTTCTTGGATTGCGCGAATTATTTCACGCACCAAACCAGCGGCAATCAGAGTTGGAGTGAGCTCAAGATCAAGTGCGACGCTTTCGCCAGAATGTGAAGCCACTGACCAGCCAGAGCGAGGAGTCTCGGTCACGACTAAATCTTCCAAGGTTATTTCGGCGCTTCGTTTTTCACCTTCGGCTACATAGGTAAGAGCGAACGAGTGATGAGCGCGAAGATCAGAAACGAGTGCGGCATGGTCGCTGGAATTGATAGCAGTGGCGATCGGTTGGACATCCCCGCCATAGCGAGCTGCGATGGTACGGAAGTTTGCTTTTATGGAGACGCTCACTAGATCTGCTCCGGCTGAAGCCAGAACATCCAGGCTCTGCACATTGAGTTCATCGGCAATATGTTCCCGGATCTCTGCATCCATCTCGTTCCAGCCATTTGCCGCAACTAGTGCGCGGCCAAGTGGTTGGCGAATTTTGATCTTTGATTCAGCGCGCGCAGCGCGGCCTAATTCGACCAACCGGCGCGAGAGGCGAACGGAGTTCGCCAAGGCAAGGTCGATCTCACTTGTTGTTGGCATGGGGAAATCGGTGAGATGAACAGAGAGCGGAGCTGCTGGCTCGGCCACTCGTACGAGTGATTGCCAGACGTGCTCAGTAATAAAGGGAACCATCGGCGCCATTAGCTGAGTGAGTTCCTTCAAGCAACGATAGAGCGTATGAAGCGCTGCGTTATCGCCATCCCAGAAACGTCGACGCGAGCGACGAACATACCAATTCGATAAGTCGTCAATAAAAGCAGCAATCTGTCGACCCGCCTCTTGTGAATCGTAGGCTGCGTATGCGGCATCGACGCCTTCAATGAGTGTGGCCAGTTCGGAGGTAATCCAACGATCCAAAGTGGCCAGTTCGGTGACAGATGAATCAATTGTGAAGGAAGTTGCGCTGGCGTAGAGGGTAAAGAAGGAGACCGTATTCCAATAGGTAAGTAGGGTCTTGCGGACAACGTCGGAGATCGCGTCATGGCCCACGCGACGAGCGCTCCATGGTGAGCCGGCGGCAAGCATGTACCAACGAACGGCATCTGCGCCATGTTGATCCATCAGTGCGATTGGCTCAAGCACATTTCCAAGGTGCTTACTCATCTTGCGACCATCTTTATCCAAGATGTGACCGAGGCAGAGAACAGTCTCGTAGGAACTCTCATCAAAGACCAAAGTCCCAATTGCCATCAAGGTATAGAACCAGCCTCGAGTTTGATCAATCGCTTCAGCAATAAAATCTGCGGGGTAGGAGGCTTCAAACTTTTCTATTGATCCTGGCTTATGCGGATAGCCCCATTGCGCAAACGGCATTGAACCTGAGTCATACCAGCAATCAATTACTTCAGAGACGCGATCCATGGATTCGCCACAATCATTGCAGGCAAAGTGAATGTCATCCACAAAGGGACGATGCGGATCGGTGCCAACGAGTTCTTGACCGGAGAGCGCGCTGAGTTCTGCAAGCGAGCCGATGCAGATCTCGTGTTTATTGGCGCAGCGCCAAATAGGTAGGGGAGTTCCCCAATATCGATTTCGGGATACGGCCCAGTCAATGTTGTTGTTGAGCCAGTCGCCAAAACGACCAGTCTTAATGGTCTCTGGTTGCCAGTTGGTCTTTTCGTTTTCACGGAGTAAGGCATCTTTAATCTGCGTGGTCTTGATGTACCACGATGGTTGCGCGTAATAGATAAGGACGGTGTGACAGCGCCAGCAATGTGGGTAGGAGTGCTCGTATTGAAGATGCTTGAAGAGCAATCCGCGATTCTTCAAATCTTTGATCAGTGGCTTATCGGCATCTTTAAAGAAGAGGCCCCCGATATCAGCAACGTCGGGAAGGAAAGTTCCATCAGGAGCGACGGGATTTACGACAGGAAGGCCGTATTTGCGACAGGAGATAAGGTCATCAGCTCCAAAGGCAGGCGCTTGATGGACCAGGCCCGTGCCATCTTCGATCGTGACGTAGTCTGCGAGAATAATGAAATGAGCGTCAGGAATTTCAATGAGATCGAAGGGGCGAGAATATGTTGATCGTTCGAGCTCGATGCCTTGGAGAGATTGCAGGACTTTAAGATCGCTCGGATCTTTCACCAACGTCTGCGCGAGGTTTGCGGCAACGAC
Source organism: uncultured Actinomycetes bacterium (assembly GCA_903919375.1). Lineage (GTDB taxonomy): Bacteria > Actinomycetota > Actinomycetes > Nanopelagicales > Nanopelagicaceae > AAA044-D11. The sequence goes on from CAIXHZ010000106.1 coordinate 8,120, forward strand.
TAAACGTTCAGTGGTGTCATCGCTCCCATCCACATGCGCCGTGATTTCAACAATCTGATATTCGACCGAAGGATTGACGGCAATAGCGGTATTGGAGACAAGAGTCCACGGCGTTGTAGTCCAGACTAAGAAGGCTGCGCCTAATTCAGCAGCAGGGCCACTCGTTGCAGGAAAGCGAACAAAAACCGATGGATCAGTAACGGTTTCATAGCCTTGGGCAAGTTCGTGATCGGAAAGTCCAGTTCCGCATCGTGGGCAGTACGGGGCAACGCGATGATCTTGAACGAGCAGGCCTTTCTTCCAAATTTGCTGAAGCGACCACCAGACGCTCTCGACATATTCGGGAGACATGGTCCAATACGCTTCATCAAAATCGACCCAGAAGCCCATTCGACGAGTCATTGAAGTAAAGGCATCGACGTGGCGCGTTACCGAATCGCGACATTTCTCATTGAAGGCAGCGATCCCAAATTTTTCGATATCGCCTTTACCCGAGAAGCCAAGTTCCTTCTCGACAGCGATCTCTACCGGCAAGCCGTGGCAATCCCAGCCAGCTTTACGAATTACTTGCTGACCCTTCATCGTTTGGTAGCGAGGGAAGAGATCTTTAAAGACGCGAGCTTCAATGTGGTGAGTTCCGGGCATGCCGTTAGCAGTAGGCGGGCCTTCGTAGAAGGTCCACTGCGGCGAACCATCACGAGCAGAGACGCTCTTGTGGAAAATATCTTGGGTCTCCCAGAAGGTGAGGATGGCGTGCTCGACCTGAGGGAGGTCAATCTGGGCTGAGAGAGCGCTCAATTGCGACATAGGCGGGAGTCTACCGAGGATAAGTTTGGAATTGCCCAGCCGAGGGTCTAGCCTTCGACCTTCAAGTGAGATTTACGGCTCAATAAGACCCACCTGGGGTCTGGAGGCAAGGCAGATGGCAATTATCAGCAAGATCTTGAAGTCCGGCAAAAAAGCTGCGACTAAATCCAGCGTGGCCAAGCCCGCGAAGAAAGCAGCACCTGTGAAGAAGAGTTCGAGTAAGCCCACAGCGAAGAAAGCTGCACCAGCAAAGAAAGCGCCGGCCAAACCAGTCAAGAAGGCAGCAGCGAAGAAGGCTGCACCTGCTAAGAAAGTAGCGCCTGCCAAGAAGGCGGTAGCAAAGCCTGCCAAGAAGGCAGCGGTCAAGCCAACAGCGAAGAAGGCCGCTCCCACTCGCTCACCAAATATTGTTAAGCCGACATTAGCCAAGAGTGCCAAAAAGGCACCTGGCAAGCCATTTCCTGCAAAGCTTCAAAGCACCACAACTGGCGATTCAACCACCATCACCGTTACCCCGCATGAAGTAAATGCCGGACCAGAGGTCGTTGTTGAAGAACGTCGCTTGGTTATGCCACCACCACCTCGCCCACAGAAGAGTGTGAAGAAGGGCGCCGGGCTCAAGCCCATCAAGGCTGCTCCAGCTCCACATATTGTTGAAGAGGGTGCAGAGAGTTGGAGCGCTGCAGAGGTAAAGGCGCTACGCACCGAATTAAGTAAAGACCTCACTCGACTCCAAGCAGAATTGGCCAAAGTTGAAGCCGAGATGGAAGATTTGATTTCTGCTGCTGGCGTAGGTGCCGGCGATGATCAAGCTGATGCCGGAACAAAGACTTTTGAGCGAGAGCATGAGATGTCGCTAGTCTATAACGCCCGCGATATGGTGCTGCAGACCGAGCGCGCTCTTGAACGCATTGATAATAAGAGTTACGGTCGTTGCGAAGAATGTGGCAATTCCATTGGAAAAGCTCGCCTCCAAGTCTTCCCGCGCGCCACTCTCTGCATGGTCTGCAAGCAAAAGGAAGAGCGTCGTTAATACGAGTACCTCCTCCCGCACTGTCCGCAGTCGAATAGCGCTCGCAGCTTTTCTTATCCTCCTTCTTGATGATGCAAGTAAGTCATGGGCAATCACTGCTCTGGGGGATGGCCATATCGATCGAATTCTTGGCAGCTTCCTACAATTGCAATTAACTTCAAATTCTGGCGCGGCATTTAATTTGGCTACAAGTCGCACCTATTTCCTCACCTCATTCTCCGCACTTGCTATTCTCGCCCTCCTTCTCCTTGCTCGTCGAATTACCCCTGCGCACGGCGCTTCGTGGGCTTTACCACTAGGCTTAGCACTTGGCGGAATAATGGGAAATCTGAGCGATCGAATCTTTCGGGCGCCCGGTATTTTTCGCGGCTCTGTCATTGATTGGATTCGTCTGCCACATTGGCCGACATTTAATATCGCAGATTCATCGCTGGTAATAGCGGCCATAATGACGCTCTACTTAGTCAGTAGCGGCAAAAGTCCGTGGGCGGACGAGAACGATATAACAACAGGTAATGGGGCAGCGAGTTGATCGAGAACGATAAGCATGGGCGCGAAAGTCGCCTCGTTGCGATCCCTGATGGCCTGGATAATGAACGTATTGATGCCGCACTTTCCCGCATTTTAGGTTTCTCGCGCGCAGCGATCGTCGCTTTGATTGAAGAAGGCGCCGTCACCAAGAACGGTAAAGCACTAGGAAAATCCGACCGTGTACAAGCCGGTCACTATGTAGAAGTTCTTATGCCAGGTGCAAAGAGTGCGCCAGCGTTAGAGCCAACACCAGTTGCTGGACTTCGTGTGGTCTATGACGATAATGATGTCATCGTCATTGATAAGCCGGTGGGAATTGCTGCACACCCCAGCCCGGGCTGGAAGGGTGCCACTGTTATCGGTGCCATTGTGGCTGCCGGCTATCAAGTTGCGACGAGTGGCGCAGCTGAACGCCAAGGAATTGTTCATCGCCTGGATGTCGGTACATCCGGTCTCATGGTCGTTGCCAAGAATGAAGAGTCCTATAGCGATTTGAAACAACAATTTCGGGATCGCACCGTTCATAAGGTCTATCACGCAATGGTGCAGGGACATATGGACCCCACGGAGGGCACTATCGATGCGCCGATTGATCGCCATCCACGTGAAGATTATCGATTTGCAGTCGTTGCCGATGGCAAGCCAAGCATCACTCACTACACCGCGCTCGAGTTCTTCCCATCAGTATCGCTCCTTGAAATTGAATTAGAGACTGGACGCACTCACCAAATTCGCGTGCACTTCTCCGCCCTTCGCCATCCCTTGGTGGGGGATCTCACCTACGGCGCGGATCACACCATCGCCGAGCGTCTCAATATTTCCCGCCCATGGCTTCACGCTCGCACGCTCTCTTTCCGCCACCCTGGATCAGGGGAGACGGTCAGTTTCCATGCCGATTACCACGATGATCTCAAAGCCTCGCTCGACATCTTGACTCAAGCAACGCCGCGCAATTGATCCAGTAGTAATCTTCCGAAAATGTCCGCCACTCCACAATCCGGTTCGCAGGATGGTTTTGTCCACCTTCATGTGCATACCGAATACTCCATGCTTGATGGAGCTGCGCGCGTGGATGAACTGGTCAAAGAAGTGGCACGGCAGGAGATGCCGGCGATCGCCATTACCGATCACGGAAATGTCTTCGGTGCCTTTGATTTCAACCGCAAGGCGATAAAAGCCGGCGTAAAGCCCATTATTGGTATCGAAGCGTATGTTGCGCCAGAGTCACGATTCACAAAGAGTCGCGTGAAATGGGGCGATGGCGGAGAAGATGATGTCTCTGGCGGTGGCGCCTACACGCACATGACTTTGCTCGCTGAAAATAATGAGGGTCTCGGCAATCTCTTCCGCCTTGCCTCACTCGCTTCACTCGAGGGGTATTACTACAAGCCCCGCATGGATCGCGAACTCATCTCGCAGTATTCCAAAGGCATCATCGCCACCACCGGTTGTCCTGGCGGTGAAATTCAGACTCGAATTCGCATGGGGGCCTATAAAGAGGCGAAGCGTGCTGCTGGAGAATTACGAGATATTTTTGGCAAAGAGAATTTCTTCTTGGAGATTATGGATCATGGCATTGAGATTGAAAATCGCGTCAAAGCAGATCTCCTTAAGCTAGGAAAAGAATTGGGTTTGCCGCTACTCGCCACCAACGATCTCCACTACACCAAGCACGAAGATGCCAGCGCGCACGAGGCTCTGCTCTGCGTTCAGTCGGGTTCAACTTTGGCCGACCCTAAGCGATTCAAATTTGATAATGATGAGTTCTACCTCAAGAGCGCAGCCCAAATGCGTGAGCTCTTTAAAGATATTCCAGAGAGTTGCGATAACACCCTGCTTATTGCCGAGCGTTGCAATATCACTATGCGTGAAGATGAAGATCTCATGCCGCGCTTTGAAGTGCCTAAAGGTGAGACTGAAGATAGTTGGCTCCGTAAATTGGCCACTGAAGGTTTGCTCCGACATATGGGCGGATCACTTACTCCTGAATATCA
>CAIXHZ010000107.1 GCA_903919375.1 uncultured Actinomycetes bacterium
AGCCTCCATAATTTCATCCGTTGCTTGACGAAGATATTTAAGATCACCTGAATCGCCATCGAAATAGAGTGGCTCGCCAAAGACCATTTCTACCCGACGCACATTGGGCACTACTTGGCCAGTCGGCTGAATTTCTGCGGTGTTAAACATCGCTACCGGAACCACAGCGGCTCCCGATTCAATCGCTAGCCGGGCTATGCCGGTGCGTCCCCGATAGAGACGACCATCGGGCGAGCGCGTACCTTCCGGATAAATTCCGATACATGAGCCTTCGGAGAGTAGATCCAAGCCAGTCAACAAAGCAGCTTCGCTTCGGCGACCGCCAGAGCGATCGACCGGTACCTGTCCGAGGGCGATGAAAGTAATCTTCTTAATAAAGCCCTTGATTCCCGGAGAGGTGAAATATTCGCTCTTGGCAAGAAATGTGACTTTGCGAGGGACGACCAAGGGCATAAAGATCGAATCACTAAAGGAGAGGTGGTTCGAGGCGATAATGACTGGTCCGCTCTGCGGAACATTGCGTAAGCCAGTGACTTTGGGGCGAAAGAGCAGTGTGAGCAGCGGAATAAGGAAGGACTTCAGTGCTTGATAGACCATCGCCACTCCCCTCACACTCGAACCACATGCGGTCATGTGGAAATCTCTAGGGGTCTAATTTAGGGGTTCGGGAGCGCATGTGACACCATCTGAGCGTGGCCAGAGCAAATCAATTCCCAGAAATACCCGGAATGGAGAGTATTTACCTCTCAGGTGGGGATATTGCCGTACTAGTGCTTCATGGATTTACCGGTTCTCCGCTCTCTGTTGCTCCTTGGGCCCAATCACTTCATGATCAGGGTTTTACTGTCTGCGCACCCAGACTCACAGGACATGGCACCGATTGGCGCGATCTCAATGCCACTACCTGGGCCGATTGGTATGCCAGTGCCGAAAAAGCTTTCCTTGAGTTAACTGCCAAACATGAACGGGTATTTGTTGCCGGTTTTAGTGCAGGTGGTGCGCTCGCACTTCGATTGGCGCAAATTCGTGGCTCGGAGATGGAAGGTCTCATTCTTCTCAATGCCTCGATTTATGATGAACGAAAAGTATTTTGGCTATTACCGATCTTATCTCGCCTAATTCCCTCATTGCCGGCTGGAACTTCAGATATCTCAATCCCAAATCCACCTAAGCATGGATACGATCGATTGCCATTGCGCGCACTTAATTCATTACGCAAACTATGGGCGAACGTCGAAGAGAACCTATACCTCATAGATCTTCCCGTGCTCGTCGCATATTCGTTAAATGATCATGTGGTAAATCCATTGTGTAGCGAGACCATTATTGAGAATATTTTCTCAGAAAATGTTCGCGAGCTAATTTTTGAAGAATCATTTCACAATGTTGCCCTGGATCGTGAAGCCACTATTCTCTTCGACGTGAGCGGTGAATTCATCCGCGATGTATTGACGGGCGATTTCTCCGAAGGTCCCGAATTCGACGAACGTGATCTGATCAATGCCGAATTTGAATCGATCGTTGCAGGGCTCTCCCTCGATCAAGCAACGCCCAACACATATTTGGATCAGCTCGATCACCACGATCCCGAAGGTTTTATCGAGCCCAACCCCACGATAGGGCCGCTGAGTCGTTGGGGGCGTTGGACGTTAATTGGCGTCATCTGCGGACCGCTCTATATGTTGGGAGTTCTGGTTACAGGCGTAGATCCGATCGGATTAGGCGGCTGGCCGGGCCTCATTGCATTTGGCACTGGCGCGGTGGGAATTGCTCGAAGGCTAATTCGCCCCGAAGATGATTTTGAGGATGGCGCCGTACTTTAACGAAGGGCTAAGTCGGCGACGCCGACTAATCCGGCATCATTACCCAGTTGCGCTGCAACAATGCGAGGCATCGGATGCTTTCCAAAGAAGGGCATATGCCGTTCGAGAGAGGTACGGGTGGGCGCCAACAAAATCTCGCCGGCATCGATAACTCCCCCGCCGATTACGACGCAGGCAGGATCAAGAATGGCGCAGAGTGAGGCAATACCCGCCCCCAACCAATGGCCGGTGGTGTTAAAGCCCGCTAAAGCGACTTGGTCATCCTCGCGCGCCGCCTCAGTAATGTGCTTTCCAGACAGACCTGCAACGCTGCCATCGCCACGAGCGAGGAGATTAAATGCCATATCTGGTGAGGCGCTTATTGCTTCTTTAGTGTGACGCAAGAGCGCGTTACCGGATGCATATTGTTCGAAACAACCGCGAACACCGCATCCGCAGAGTTGGCCGTCGGGAACAACTCGGAAGTGACCAAACTCTGCGCCGACCCCAAATGCGCCACGATAGAGCTCGCCATTAATAACAAATCCCCCACCGATACCAGTTCCGACGGTGACCATCATCATGTGGTCCTCGCCACGACCCGCACCGAATCGCGCTTCGCCCCAGGCTGCTGAGTTTGCATCATTTTCAACGATAACGTGCAGTCCAGTGAGCGCACCTAGCGCCGCCTGTAGATCAATTCCATTCCAACCAGAAATATTTGGAGTGGCAAGCATCGTCTTGCGATCAGATGAGACAAAACCTGCAGCCGAAATTCCAACAGTCGCCACTGGATTTTCATTGTGGAGTTCGAGAATTACTTCGGCGATGGTACGTGTAAGCGCCTCGCCACCTTCCTTGGGCGTATCGCGCCGGCTGCTTTGTAAAATCTTTCCCGTGGAATCAACTACTCCACCGAGAACTTTTGTGCCACCGATATCAACACCGATGCTTAGAGCTGAACTCACCAATAAACCTTCTATCCTTCGAGTAGCTTCTTTAATTGCGAGAGCGCCAAATCAATGGTCGCCTTCTCTGCCTTGGTACGCATCATTGCTGGAACTGGCATAGAAAGTGCAACGGTCAGTGAATAGGTGACATCAGTAGTTTCATCGCCATTATCTTTGATGACGAATGACCCGCTCATCTCGGTGAGCAGATCAGCATCATCCAGAGTGAAGGAAATCTCGCTGGGAGCTTTGCTCCAGTCATACTCAAGGACGACGTGGTCGCGCATGACGCCAGCATCGATCGACATCTTCACGGTTTGGGCTCGACCCTGGTCATCTCGGCTCTCCACCGAGACCGACTTCGTCGAGGTCGACCACTCCGGGTAGGCCTCAATCGTTGATATCGCCTTTTGGACAAGATCGACGGGTGCGTCGATCGTAAGAGTGCTTGCAGAGATATCAGCCATGAGAGAAGGTTATCCCATGGATATCTTCAGCGTTCCAGCCCTCGTGCCTCCTGCAACAGCGGGCAACCTCACCAATCTCATCGCCGAGCGGGCTTGGTTTGAGCCGGAGCGCATCATGATGTCGCGCCCAGTAGGCGATAGTTGGGTAGCGGTATCGGCTCGTGAAGTCGATGAAGAAGTTCGAGCTGCCGCAAAGGGGCTCATTGCCGCAGGAATCCAAGTAGGCGATCGCGTCGCGCTCATGGCTAAGACCCGCTACGAATGGACCATTCTCGATTTCGCTATTTGGTATGTCGGCGCCGTCACAGTTCCTATTTATGAAACTTCCAGTACTGAACAAGTCGAGTGGATTCTCTCTGACTCAGAGGCAGTTGCCATTATTGTGGAGACGCCAGCACTTCGAGACATTGTTCAACCAGCAATGACTTCACAGTGCAAACATATTTGGACTATTACCGAAGATGCGATGCTTCATTTGCGCGATGGCGGAAGCCATGTCAATGATGAAGAGATCGTTCGCCGTCGCACGACGCTTGCGCCCGATTCGCTGGCGACATTGATTTACACCTCGGGAACGACCGGCAAGCCCAAAGGCGTTTCACTTACCCATCAAAATTTTCTCTCCGAATGTGGAAATGTTGTGCAAGGTGCAAGCGATCTCTTCCTCAAGCCCAATGGCTCCACTCTGCTCTTCTTGCCGATTGCTCACGTCTTTGGTCGAATGGTTCAAGTGGGTGCGATCACCGCTGGTCTCCATTTAGCTCACTGCGGTGATATCACCAGACTCCCCCAAGATTTGGCCTCCTTCAAACCTAGCTTTGTACTCGCCGTACCCCGTATCTTCGAAAAGATTTATAACGGCGCTGAGGCAAAGGCCACCGATGCTGGCAAAGGAAAGATTTTCCAGAAGGCAGCAAATATTGCGATTGCTTATAGCGAAGGCCTTGATAAGCGAAACATTTCGCCAGCACTTCGCATCAAGCATGCAATCTTCGACAAGTTGGTCTACTCCAAAATTCGCCAGGCAATGGGCGGCAAAGTTGAAGCAGCGATCTCGGGCGGTGCCCCACTGGGAGCTCGACTCGGACACTTCTATCGTGGTGCCGGCATCAATATTCTTGAAGGCTATGGCCTCACCGAATCTACCGCTGGTGCCACCCTCAACTTAACAACGGCTCAGCGCGTAGGAAGCGTCGGTCGTCCACTTCCCGGAACCACAATCGCAATTGCTGAGGATGGCGAAGTTCTTATCAAGGGACCGATCATCATGTCCGGCTACTGGAAGAACGATGTAGCTAATAAGGAAGTCTTTACTGAAGATGGTTATTTCCGTACAGGTGATTTAGGTGCCATAGATAACGATGGCTTCCTCTCCATCGTCGGTCGCAAAAAGGAATTAATTGTCACCTCTGGTGGGAAGAATGTTGCACCTGCAGTTCTTGAGGATCGCGTTCGCGCCCATCCACTCGTCAGTCAATGCATGGTTGTTGGCGACAATAAGCCATTCATTGCCGCATTAGTCACCCTTGATCCCGATGCTATTAAGGGCTGGATTGCAGCCAACAAAAAGATTGGTGCGACCCTTGCTGATCTCACCGAAGATCCCGATCTTTGTGCGGTAGTTCAGACTGCAATCGATGAAGCAAATAAGGCGGTCAGCCGCGCTGAGTCGATTAGAAAGTTTGTGATCCTTCCCGTTGACTTCACTATTGCGGCAGGTCAACTTACTGCCAAGATGTCAGTGAAGCGCCATGTGGTTGCGAAAGATTTTGCAGATCAGATCGCATCGCTCTACGAATCTGTCCATTAACTAGACTCACATGACTAATGCACTGGCGGTGCTTTCAGAGCGCATTGATATGAAACTTTCCGACGAAGAGCTTTCACTCACTCAAGTGAACTTTCTTCGCAATGAGCAACTCCACTTAGTGGACGCTCAGATTGCGGCTTTGGCAGCGCAGGTTCATGATGGCTCTGATTCGAGCGCCTCACAGCAAGAAATTTATCTCACTGCTCGCGAAACAGAGATATTAGATCTCATTTCCCAAGGATTGAGTGCTTCTCAAATTGCACTCTCGCTTGTGCTTTCCGTGCCTACGATCAAGAGTCACACCTCTTCGCTCTATCGCAAACTGGCCGCGACCAGTCGCACACAAGCGCTCTATCGAGCAACCGAGCTAGGGATTATTCGGCGAAAGTAGATCGGCAAAGCTCTTTCCCCATTTTTCCCAACTCCACTCACTTTCGGCCCACAGTCGACCAGCAGCCCCCATCGCACGCGCCTGGGGCAGATCCTTCAGAAGAGAAATACTCTCTCGAGCGATCGCGGATACTTCATTGCCATCAACTACGACGCCCGTAATTCCAGGGATTACTGCATCGGGCGCGCCGCCAGAAGCACCAACTAATACCGGTAGTCCGCAAGCACTGGCCTCGAGATAGACGATCCCGAGCCCTTCGACTTCTAGGCCAAAGAAGCGCGATCGAGATGGCATCGCAAATATGTCACCCATCCGAATGTATTTCGGTAGGTCGGCGTAACTTACTCGCCCTACAAATCGAACATGTTCAGAGAGCTTAAGTTTCGCAATCCGCTTATCCATGTACGACTTGCGAGGGCCTTCACCTACAAAGACTAAAACGGCATCAGGGATAGAGCGAAGAATTTGGGGCATTGCTTCTATGAGTCGATCTTGACCCTTGCGATGGACAAGCCTTCCGACGGAGATGATGACGGGCCTATCTACGAGATTATATTTTTCGAGCAGATCCATCGGCTTTGGTCCGGGCGTGAAGTGAGTAATGGAGATACCTGGGGCGATGCGCACAAGTTCGGGATGGTTTCCTACCGCGTCTTTCATAGCGCCCTTGGTGAAATCGCCTAAGTAGGTAAGAGCGTCAACGCTATCGCCGATCCGTCGCATCACGCGGGAGAAGGGAAAGACTTTTGCCCACCAGACTTCGTGGCCATGCGTGAGCCCCACTATGCGCTCTGCTCCGGCTCTGCGAAGTGCCGGTGACATATATGCCAATGGCGCAGTGGCACCAAACCAAATAATCGTTGATCCAAATCGCGCCATGGTGGCCACTACATCGCGAGTTACTCGCGGAGTCGGAAGGAGAACCTTTGCTCGATCGCGAATGACGATCACGCCGTATTTTTCCTCCAGCGCTTGGTCAAATGCTCGATCAGCCACTGGGTCATCCTCAGAAGAGGTATAAATAACTAGATTATTGCCATCTACGTAGTCGAGTAATCCAAGAATGAAGGTTTCGATGCCGCCAGCTCGTGGCCCCAAATCATTGGTGACCAGAAGAATGTTGCGAGTATTAGATGCGTCGGGCACTATAGAAGCGCAGACTTCCAAAAGAGCTACCGAAAGATTCAATCTTTACGCGTGAACCTGGTCTTGGCGCATTGACCATACGACCGCCACCAAGATAGATGCCCACATGGCTGACGTAATGAGATCCACTATGAACGAAGAAGACTAAATCGCCTGGTTGCAACTTCGAGAAGGGCACATTGCGTCCAAAACTTGTCTGCGCAGCCGCCGAGTGTGGAAGGGAGACGCCAGCTGTTTGGAAGGCGCGCATCGTTAGCCCGCTGCAATCCCAATAGACCATTCCGGCAGCGCCAAAGACATAACGATCACCAATTTGATTGAGCGCAAAGCGAAGGGCTTTGGCTCCCCTACCCGAACCTAAGTTAAGGCCTTTTGCGGCGGCTAACGAGGCTGCTTGATCGGCATTTTCTTGGGCATCATTGAGCGCTGCAATTCGCGCCTGTTCTGCCTTTGAGAGTGATGCCAAGAGTTTCTGTGCTTCAGCGAGCTTGGCATTAGCTGCTGCTTGCTGCGCCTTGTACTTCGCCGCCGCTGCTTTAACGAGGGCTAATTTGTCGTTGACGGTGAGCGATGTTGCAGTGAGGCGTTGTTTGGCAACAGAGTAATTGCGGATCTCCAACGCTTTCTTTCGGGTAACTGCCTCGAGGGATCCGGCAGCCGAGAGATAGAGCGTGGGGTTGGAAGAGAAGAGTAATTCCAGGCTCTGACTCAATCCGCCAGTTTTGTACTCCTCGCGCGCGATTAAACCCAGTGATTTCTGAAACGTTCCGACAACTGCGGCATCACTCGCCGCTGCTTGTTGTACGGAAGCTAAAGTCTTGGTCAAAGTATTGAGTTGAACCTGTGCCTGCTGGGCTGATTCCCCGGCGGCAGCCGCATCCTCCTGAAGCGCCTTTACCCGGTTGCGCACATCGCTAATGCTGGGATCAGCCGAGGCGGGAAGCGCTAAGCCGGCAAGGAGCGCGGTGGTGATCGAAACGACCAAGGTGAGGCGAAACGCTCTGGAACGGCGCGATCTAGTGCTGGGAGAAGTAGCCATCAGGAGTGAGGCTAACTTCCGTCCACCTGCCAGTTCAAGCCAGAACACACAGATTCGCCTGTGAATACCGCGAATTGGAGAGAAATTGGCCGATTATGCGTATTTCAAGGGCGGGAGAAGACCTTTCTCGGCCAGTAGTGAGAGCGTATCGGCGCTGGGGCCGGAGAGCTCTACTCGGGGGGTAGTGATCTCCAGCATGACGGTCATGACGCAACCGTCGCAGGCGAGGGGTCGTTGGGTGCATTGTGCGCAATCGATGATCATGGTCAGAATGGTAGAGATGACCACTGACAGTCGATTGAACGGGATGTACTAAGTTTTAGGAATGGAGATTCGCGCCAACCTCGTCATCGCCGCAAATGGCGCTATGACCCTCGGCGGTACTTCGCGCGCTCTGAGCTCGCACTCTGATCGCACCCGCTTCCATGAAATACGAGATTGGGCTGATGCCATTTTCATCGGAGGCGCTACCGCCCGAACAGAGCCCTATCAATCGACCCCGCATCCGCTCTTTATTTGGAGTCGGTCGGATGCGCCTGCTGGTTTTGCCACTACCAATCCCCTCGCCAGAGTTATTGCGGGCGAACTTGCTGATGTGCTGAGCGAGATTGCGGCACTGGGCGTTACTCGTCTGCTCTGTGAGGGCGGTCCAGGAATCCTTGAACCACTTTTTGCTGGTGACTTTCTCTCTGCTCTCTACATAACACAATCTAAGTCGATAGGTGATGGCGCATTTTTCGATCTTGATCTGCGATTGCAGAATTTTCACGAAACTAAGCGAAGTGAGTTGCCCAATGAGACTTTCAGTTATTTAGAGCGAAATACACGCAACACCTAGCACTGCAAGGAAAACTCCAACGTATTGCACCGGGTGAAGTCGTTCTTTGAGAAAAGAAAATGCGAGTATTGAGGTAACGATCGGAAAGAGCGAGCCTAAGACCATCGCAATCGACAGCAATCCCTTGGTGGTTGCAACACCGAGGAAATAGTTTGCCATAAAATCCATAACGCCGATCCCAATCAGAATGGGCAACTCTCGCGCTGTAAATCCGCCATGAGATTTCGCCACGATGGCAACCACTACGCAAATCGATACCGTAGAGAAACGCATCGTCGCCATAGTCATCAGTGGATCACTCGCCGAACCACGCGCCATAAAGACAAGAGCCCAACCAAAGCCCAAGGCAGCACCTAATCCAAAGAGCAGCGGCTTGAGAGGAAGGCCACGGACTATTTGCGGCCCTGAA
>CAIXHZ010000108.1 GCA_903919375.1 uncultured Actinomycetes bacterium
CGGTAAAGACGGCGCCAAAGAGAATTCCATAAGCAGCATCACCTGCATGAAGGTCGCCAACGAATGTACGGGCTAGTCCAATTACCGCGCCAGCTGCAACAAAGGCGCCGAGCATTCCAAAGATCAAACCGCGGATAACTTTCGATTGATTGACATACTTAAAGCCGGCGATCAGTGACTTGCCGATATTTTCGTTCTCGCCCTTTTTATCGGCTGAGCCTTTCGGAATTGTCTTGAGGGTGTAGACGACCCAAGCGGTATACAAGAATGAGATCGCATCCAAATAAAGTGCGAGATCAGCGGTGGAGGCAAAGCGCGCTGGAAATATTTTGGTAAGTGCAGATGACAAGATCGCCATGATGGAGAACAAGATCGCAGCGACGGGCGCTGTTCCGTAACTAGCAAGGAGTGTGACTTGATTGGCTGATTCCAATTTGTCTTTAGGAACAAGATTGGGAACGCTCGCCTCTTTTGCCGGCGACCAGAAGAGCGTTACCGATTCCACCAAGATGGTGGCTGTATACATCCAGAAGTAATTGCCGACGATCGGGATAGATAGGTAGAGCGCGAATCGCAAAATGTCGCAGACCATCATGAGGCGGCGGCGATCGAAGCGATCGGCGATCACGCCTGCGATCGGGCCGAGGAAGACTGCAGGAAGCAAGCGAACGATAAAGACACCGGCGATGGCGTAGTTAGCCTTGGTGTAGTTGCCGTGGGCGAGCTGCTGGGCCAAGGCGGTGGTGGCGAGGAGTCCGAGCCAATCGCCAAAGGAGGAGAAGAGCATCGAGTTCCAGAGCCGGCGGAAGGCGGGAATCGCAAGGACGCTACTGGAGGCAGCCTGGGATGGGGCGCCGGGGTAGGGAAGCGATTGAGCCATAGGGGTAAGGGTAGTGGGTGGCTAATCGGGCGCTTTGGGTGGGATTTGAGCGATCTTGGTGCCGCTTCGGCGATATCCCCAGGCGGAGATCGACCGGGTGGAATTGTCAGAACTCTTTGATATAGTCCAAGAACTATATTTTAGGGGGTAGAGATGAGCACGATCTTTAAAGCGTTGCGCAAGAGCGCAGGAGTCACCCAGGCCGAGCTCGCCAAGAAGGCCGGGCTCTACCAAGCCAATATCTCCGAGATCGAGAATGGATTGATCGACCCTAGTTTCTCTACCGTCGAGCGTTACATCGCCCGGCTCGGTTATCAGTTGGTGCCGGTGCCGACTCGCATTCCTACTGTCTTTGATTTTTGCCTTCACATCAATGAAGACATTGCAATTGCTCGCGAAGATTGGGCATTTCGCTCAATCATTCAACTCAATGACAATCTCACACAGGCTGAACCTGAAGTTGCTAATGCACTCGCCGCTTTACCCCCTCAAAGTGTTGGGGATAAAAGATTCGATGCCCTTATTGCGGGAGTAGTTCAATATCGATTAGAGAGCAAAAAACTTCCTGTGCCGGGATGGGTGAATAGAGAAGACCGAATACTTTCAGAATGGTGGACGGTAGATAAGAAGGCAAATAAGTTTGATGACCTTGAAAACACAACTCCCGCGTGTTTTAAAAGTCGCCGAATACTTTTGGCTGAATCAGAATTGCAGAGCGTATAAAAATGGAATATTTAACTCCTGAGAAAATTAAAATACTTTTAGATGAATTTGTCCAACGGCTTAACGAACTAGAGATAACAGGAAATATTTTCATCATCGGTGGCGCTGCCATGTCTTTGGCCTATCTCCCCGATCGACGGGAAACTGTTGATATCGATGCTCTCTTTCCTAGTGACCCAAGGATCGATGAAATAATAAAAGAGATCAATATTCGCGAAGATATTTCGGAGAAATGGATTAATAATGACGCGAAATTATTTATTCCATTTGATCATTTCGGTCAGTGGACCCTTCTCTTTGAACGTGGTGGCATTTCGGTCTCAGTCGCTAAACCTGAAATGCTTTTAGCGATGAAATTAAGCGCAGATCGGGGTAGTCGAGATCGTCCCGATATTGAAGTGCTACTAAACTTATGCGAAGTAAAGACGCTCGAGGATGCAGTAGAAATATTTGAGAAATTTCGACATCAAGAAGTTCTTAAACCGAAGACTGAACAGTTTGTTCGCGATTGGCTCGCTGAACAAAATCAGTTTTAATCTTTCTTCGGCTCAGCTTTTGCTTTGCCGGTGGCGGCCCTCTTCTTTGCCTTAGGTGCGCCAGTAGCCTTAACGGTGTTGGCAGTCAGGGTGGGAGCGGACTTTTTGGAGCGGCCAGCTGACTTCTTCGCCGATTTTTTAGCGGATGAGCCACTTCCTGCCGATGAAGCAGACTTCTTGGCGGCCTTCTTCGCGCCTTTTTTGCCCTTGGCGGGGGCGCCGCCATTCTCGGCCTCCCAGGCGCGACGGCCGGCAAGGAGTTCAAGGCCGCGCTCCAGGGTCAGGAATTCCACGGTATCGCCGCGGCGCAAGGTGGCATTGGTTTCACCATCGGTGACATAGACGCCGAAGCGACCATCTTTCACAAGAACTGGTTTCTGGGATTCAGGATCGACACCCAAATCTTTGAGTGGTGGCTTAGCAACACCGCGACGACGAACCTTTGGTTGCTTATAGATCTCGATCGCTTCATCGAGTGTGACAGTGAAGAGTTGTTCTTCGCTGGTGAGAGTGCGCGAATCCGCACCGTGAGTCATGTACGGACCGTAGCGACCATTCTGCACGGTGATGTTGGTGCCTTCGTATTCACCAAGATCGCGCGGAAGAGAAAAAAGTTTCAGTGCATCATCGATATCGATGGTGTCGAGTGACATCGTCGACAAGAGGGACGCGGTGCGCGGCTTGGCATCAGTTTTTTTCTTCCGCGGTTTTTTAAGCTCGCCCGTTTTTTTATCAGGAACTAATTCAGGTTCAGGGAAAATCTCAGTGACATAGGGACCAAAGCGCCCTGACTTTGCCATCAACTCAAATCCACTCTCGGGGTGTTTGCCGAGTACGCGTTCGCCGGATGGTTGGGCGAGAAGTTCCAGAGCAGTCGCAAGATTGAGTTCATCGGGCGCCATCGTCTCGGGGATGTTGGCAAACTTTCGTGCGTCACCTTCACCTTGTTGGACATATGCGCCATAACGTCCGACGCGAATTTCAATATCGGTGCCGAGTTTCATGGTGTTGATCTGTTGGGCATCAATCACACCGAGATCTGCGGCCAGTGCTTCGAGTCCGGGATTTCCTTCAGTGCCGAAGAAGAATCGAGTCAGCCAGGCTTCGCGATCTTCTTCGCCATTGGCGATGCGATCGAGATCTTCTTCCATGGAAGCGGTGAATTCGTAATCGACTAATTTGCCGAAGTGTTGTTCCAGAAGTCCGGTAACAGAGAATGCCAAGAAGGTTGGAACAAGTGCGCGACCGCGCTTTACAACATAACCACGATCTTGAATCGTCGACATGATCGAAGCAAAGGTAGATGGTCGACCAATACCCAACTCTTCCAACTTCTTTACTAGCGTCGGTTCGGTATAACGAGCTGGTGGTTTAGTGTCGTGACCTTCGCAGTCATAAGTAGTAACGATCATCTCTTGCCCCACACTCATAGCGGGCAAGCGCTTGGAATCATCTTCCTTATCAGGGGCTGACTCATCGGGAATATCGTCGTAGGCAGCCAAGAATCCGGCGAAGGTAATGACCGAGCCATTGGCCCGGAAAATAGCGTCTTTACCTGACTTGGTGGTCACATCGAAGTCCACCCGCATCTGCATCTTCTTGGCATCCGACATTTGTGAAGCGATAGTGCGCTTCCAAATTAAGTCATAGAGTGCAAATTCATCGCGCGATAATTCGGGGGCAAGTTCGCCAGGAGTGCGGAAGGTGTCACCCGCTGGTCGAATCGCTTCGTGCGCCTCTTGCGCATTCTTACTCTTGCCTTCGTAGAGTCGTGGGCTAGCTGGAATATATTCAGCGCCATATAGCGCTTTAGCAGATGCACGCGCCGCATTAATTGCACTCTGGGAGAGTGTGACCGAGTCGGTACGCATATAGGTGATGTAACCGTTTTCATATAGACGTTGGGCAACTCGCATAGTGAGTTGGGATCCCCAACCAAGCCGTGAACCAGCATCTTGTTGCATCGTCGATGTCGTGAAGGGCGCCTTGGGTCGTTCGGTGCGTGGAGATTCTTCGGTTGATTTAACAACTAAATTTTTACCAGAGAGGCTTTGAACTAACTCTCTTGCACCAGCTTCATCCAGTAACAAAATATTGGAAATTGATTTCTCTTTTAATCCACCATTGGAATCGAAATCATTGGTGGCAGCAACGCGCTTTCCTTCGAGTGACAAAAGGCGCGCGGTGAATCCCGCTTCGCAGGTTGCAGAGAGATCCCACCAAGAAGATGAAATAAAAGCCATACGTTCGCGTTCACGTTCAACGATCAGGCGAGTTGCAACAGATTGCACGCGGCCGGCGGAGATGCGCGGCATGACTTTCTTCCAGAGCACTGGTGAGAGGCGGTAGCCATAGAGGCGATCGAGAACGCGACGAGTCTCTTGTGCATCGACTAAGCGATAGTCGAGATCGCGCGTCTCACTCGCTGCCTTTTGAATAGCTTCTTTGGTGATTTCATGGAAGACCATGCGACGAATCGGAATCTTGGGGCGTAGAACTTCAATCAAGTGCCAGGCGATCGCTTCGCCTTCGCGGTCCTCGTCCGTTGCGAGAATGAGTTCGTCGGCATCTTTCATCAATGCCTTGAGTTCGCTGACCTTGGCGCGCTTATCGGGGTTAATCACATAGAGCGGCTCAAAGCCCTCTTCAATATTGACGCCCTCTTTGGCCCAGGCGATTCCCTTATATTCCTTAGGGATATCGGCGGCGCGTTGGGGCAGGTCGCGGATATGGCCGACCGATGCCTCCACAACGTATTCGTCCCCCAGGAAGCCGCCAATTTTGCGCGCCTTCGCAGGGGACTCAACGATGACTAACTTGGTGCCCATGGGCTAATTAAAGCCTATGGGCAACCGATGAAACGAGTGGAGCAATTAAGCGATGCTGGTCGACTTACGTCGATTGTGTACAAGAGCCGCAACAATCACGATCACTGCAACAAGTGCGGTGGCGTGAAGTTTGAGGCTCGCGCTATTGAGTGAGAACTGAACGATCGCTGGGGTAATCAAAAGTCCGACGAGGTTCATCACCTTGATCAGTGGGTTGATTGCTGGACCTGCGGTGTCCTTAAATGGATCGCCAACAGTGTCGCCCACAATGGTTGCGTGGTGTGCATCAGAACCCTTGCCACCATGGTTGCCATCTTCGACCATCTTCTTAGCGTTATCCCAAGCTCCGCCTGAGTTGGACAAGAAGACCGCCATCAAAGTTCCGGTACCAATTGCACCAGCGAGATAGGCGCCGAGTGCGCCAACGCCGAGACCAAAGCCCACAGCGATCGGTGCCATAACGGCGAGAAGTCCTGGTGTAGCAAGCTCGCGGAGTGAATCGCGTGTGCAGATATCTACAACGCGGCCATACTCTGGCTTCTCAGTTCCAGCCATGATTCCTGGATGCAAGTGGAATTGTTCGCGAACTTCATGAACAACTGCGCCAGCTGCGCGAGAAACGGCATTGATGGCAAGACCGGAGAACATGAAGACCACGGCTGCGCCGATAATCAAACCAACCAAGTTTCGTGGGTTAGCGATATCCAAAATGCCTTGGTATTGAAGATCGGTTACTGACTTCGCAGCATCTGTGACCGCTTGCTTGATGGCATCAGTAAATGCACCGAAGAGTGCGGTTGCAGCAAGCACGGCGGTCGCAATCGCGATTCCCTTAGTGATTGCTTTAGTGGTGTTACCAACTGCATCAAGTGAGGTAAGGATCTGTGCGCCTTCACCCTTAACATCACCTGACATTTCAGCAATTCCTTGCGCATTGTCGGAGATAGGTCCGAAGGTATCCATTGCAACAATGACGCCCACTGTGGTCAAAAGACCAGTACCAGCAAGGGCGATGGCAAAGAGTGAGAGCGTGATCGATCCACTACCGAGTTCAAAGGCGCCAAAGACTGCTGCTGCAATCAAGAGCGCAGAGTAGACAGCGGATTCAAAACCGACAGAGATACCAGCGAGAATCACTGTTGCAGCGCCGGTCTTAGAGGAGGCAGCAACATCATTAACAGGTCGCTTGCCTACTTCAGTAAAGAAGCCTGTTAACAACTGAATTGCTGCGGCTAACGCGATTCCAATAAGTACTGCGCCAAATGCAAGTGTGCGTGGGTTTACACCAACGCCAGCTGCGGCAGCGGACAAGCCAGACATTTGCTTAAGTGACTTAGGAAGATAAGTAAATGTTGCAAAGCCAACCAGAATTGCAGAGATGATTGCTGAGGCAAAGAAGGAGCGGTTGATTGCTTGCATCGCAGAACGATCGGTTGCGCGAAGGCGAGTAATGAAGATACCGATGATCGCAGTAACGATTCCGATTGCAGGAACGATCAATGGGAAAATTAAACCGGCATCACCGAAGCCAGCTTTACCTAAGATGAGAGCTGCAACAAGTGTTACGGAGTATGACTCAAAGAGATCTGCTGCCATACCGGCGCAGTCACCGACGTTATCGCCAACATTGTCCGCGATGGTTGCCGGGTTACGTGGGTCATCTTCAGGAATGCCTTTTTCAACTTTTCCGACTAGATCTGCGCCGACATCGGCTGCCTTGGTGAAGATACCGCCACCTACGCGCATGAACATCGCGAGCATTGCAGCGCCAAATCCAAAACCTTCGAGAACAGATGGTGCTTGCTCACGATAGATAATCACAACAAGAGAGGCACCAAGTAGACCAAGGCCCACTGTTGTCATGCCGACCACGCCACCGGTGCGGAAGGCGATCTTGACGGCGCCTTCTGATGAATTTTGGCGAGCAGCTTCAGCTACGCGCACATTGGCGCGAACAGCGAGCCACATACCGTTGTATCCCACGAGCGCGGAAAATGCGGCGCCAAGAAGGAAGAAGACGGAGCGGCCAACACGGATGTCGGTATGTCCGGGGAGTGCGAAGAGTAGGAAGAAGACAATTCCTACAAAATAAGAAAGGGTTTTAAATTGGCGATGGAGATAAGCGGCTGCGCCTTCTTGAACGGCGGAGGCGATCTCCTTCATCTTTTCGGTACCTTCAGCGGCAGCCAATACTTGGGCGCGAAGGCCGTAGGCGATTGCCAGCGCTACGAGCGAGATTCCTAGGACGACATAGACATATGTCAGGTTTGAACCAGTTACTTGAACTGAAGGCACGAGTTACTCCTCTGAGGTGTACTGCGATGGACACGTGAGGTGAAAGGTTACACAGCCGATGGCCGCTTCGGAAGGTAGGCTGACGGGATTATGAGTTTCATTAACATCACAAGCGCCCTCTCCTCCAACTACGCCCTTCTCATCGCCTTCGGTGTCCTCTTTGCTGAGACCGCCCTGCCGCTGATCATCGGCCTACCTGGAGATACCTTGCTTTTGAGCGGTGGACTCTTTGCCGCCGGTATCGGCGTCCCGGCCGGTCATCACCACTTCTCAGTAATCGAGTTGGCTATCGGTGCACCGATCGCTGCAATCATCGGTTCGCAG
>CAIXHZ010000109.1 GCA_903919375.1 uncultured Actinomycetes bacterium
ACGTGCGATAGGAAGCCCGCCAACTTCAAGCTCATGAAGTTCGGTTTTGGCCACCTTTTTAAAGATCTTGTTGAGGCTCGCTTTTGCCTCCTCTAACTCAGCGGCAGCCGCCTCCCCCTTCATCGCCATCACAGCCCCGCCGGGTGCGACTAGATGCCAGGAAACGGTAAGTAATTTAGGAAGTGGGGCAACCGCTCGAGCGGTAACTACTGAAAATGAGCCTTTAATCGACTCGGCCCGACCACGACTAACTGTTATATCTAATTTTAGCTCTGCGATAACCTCGTTGAGGAAGTCCACGCGCCTTTGTAAGGGCTCTAAAAGTGTGACTTTGAGATCAGGGCGCGCCAGCGCAATGACTATTCCAGGTAAACCTGCCCCGGAACCAATATCTAGTACTGAGGCACCTTCTGGAAGGAGGGTGGTAATAGGTAGGCAGTTGGCGATATGGCGCTCCCAGATGATCTCGCCCTCTTTCGGGCCAATCAAACCACGCTCAATTCCCCAAGTCGCCAATATTTCGGCATAACGGGAGGCTTCTGCCCCTTTTTCTTGGAAGAAGGTGGCTAATAGTGTTTCACGTGAAACTGGCATTAGTTAGAGGGGTTATTGCGCAAGAACTACTACACAGCGGTTGGGATCTTCTCCCTCGGATTCGCTGGTGAGGCCAATCTCTTGAATGGTGTCGTGGATGACCTTGCGTTCAAAGGCATTCATAGGACGGAGTTTGACGTTGACGCCACTTGCCTT
The DNA here is from genome assembly GCA_903919375.1 of uncultured Actinomycetes bacterium. GTDB lineage: Bacteria > Actinomycetota > Actinomycetes > Nanopelagicales > Nanopelagicaceae > AAA044-D11. The sequence continues at coordinate 751 of CAIXHZ010000109.1, forward strand.
GACCTCGTCAGCCACTTCATGAGCAAGCTTGGCCAACTCGGACTTCTTATCGCCACGAAAGTTATCAATATCGAGCATGAGGCGTGAGCGCTCACCGAGAGAGGTTTGGACAGCCAGGCGGGTGAGCTCTTGGAGGGCATCTAGAACCTCACCGCGCTCGCCAACGAGATGACCAAGCTTGCCACCGGCGATTGCCAAGGCGGCGCGATCATTCTCTACATCGATATCGATATCGCCATCTAGATCTGCAATATCGAGTAGCGCCTCTAGGTAATCAGCTGCGACATCGCCCTCTTCTTCAAGGCGGGCAACTAGGCTCTTCTTAGGTGCTTCTACTTCGCTCATTAAATCCTCCATAAAATTAGGTTATTTGTACTATTTAAACGTTTTTGTACCTTTTAAGGCTTTTTCTTCTTCTTTTTATTGTTGCGGGTGGGTTGAACTCTTTGGGCTGGTTTTGGCGCCTCTTGGCTGCCTGACTCAATGGCGCCGAGGGCGTCTGTACCAGAGATACCTGAATCCTTTGCTGCCTTCTTACGTTGTAGCTCTTCATAGGCAGGAGATCCTGGGGTTGGGTTTCGCTTGATGACATAGAACTGTTGGCCCAGTGTCCAAAGGTTTGTGGTCGACCAATAAATCAAAACACCTACTGGGAAATTAACGCCGGAGATTGCGAAAATAATGGGGAATACATACAACATAATTTTCTGTTGTTGCAGCATCATATTGTTTGATGCATCCATCTTTGGCATTCCCTTTAACATCAATTGACGTTGTGTGGTGAATGTTGTTGCGGACATAAAGATAATTAAGGCAACTGTAATGATCTTGGTTTGGGTATTTGTGTGTGCAGAAAGAAATGAACTTGAAAGATCTGCACCAAAGAATTTTGCAGTGCGAGCGGAGATTAAGTAATCACCTTTAAGAAATCCGTGTGGCTTATTGCGCGCAATTCCATTGAGCACAGTGAAGAGTGAGAAGAAAATTGGTGCTTGCGCCAAGATTGGGAAGCATGATGCGAGTGGATTTGTCTTATGCTCTTTGTAGAGCTTCATCATCTCTTCGGATTGCTTCTGGCGATCATCCTTGTACTTCTTCTGAATCTCCTTCATAAGTGGTTGAAGGGCAGTTAGTGCACGTTGGCTTTTGATCTGCTTAACGAAGAGTGGAATTAAAATGATACGAATTAAAATCACTAGGCCGATGATGGATAGCGACCACTTGATCGACTCATGCGAAGTCTTACCAAGAACATATCCAAAGATGGTGTGGAAGGTGACCATCACCCAAGAAACAGCGAAATATAAAGGGTTAAGGATTGTGGACATTAACGCGCTCCTGTGGGTTTTAGATGCATAGATGAACGTTCTGAGGTTGAAACATAATCAACTCCACCATGAGACCAAGGGTTGCAACGAAGCAACCGCCATCCCGTAAGAGCTAATCCTTTTATCGCGCCCTTCTCATTGATTGCATCAACTGCGTAATGAGAACAAGATGGGTAATACTTGCAACGCTCGCCTAAAAGTGGGGAGAGGGTGAGTTGGTATCCACGAATTGCGAGAGTTAATAATTTCTTCATATGTGAGCCGCGCTCTTTTTTAAAACCTTCTCTACCAACTCTGCTAACTCTGTTGTGTAACTCTCGGCCGGACGAAGGGTGCGGATCACGAGTTGGGAATGTGATGGTAATTGAGCTAGGTGTTCTCGAATTGCGTGACGGAGTTGACGTGCGATTCGATGTCTGAGCACAGATCCTCCAACCGACTTATTAATGATCAATCCGATTTGTGGGGCGGCAGGCAAAGATTCTGAGGTATGTAAATAGAGAACTAGCGAGTGCGAGGTCGCACGATGACCAATCTTTGTTGTTCGTGCGAAATCTTTACTGCTGCGAAGTCGATTAGCTTGTGCAAGCACGTGGCGCTCGAGTTATGCAGAGATGCGGGTGCGGCCCTTTGCGCGGCGAGAGGCGAGTACTGCGCGTCCACCACGAGTTGCCATACGGGCACGGAAGCCGTGCTTCTTGGCGCGCTTGCGGTTATTAGGTTGGAAGGTGCGCTTTGACATAAAAACTCCTTGATAACGCCTGGCGGGTTTTACGGCCCGGCCTGGCCACAGCTAGTGAGGCGCTTACGGTACGGGACGTTGTGGATAAGGGTCAAACTCGCTCACTCTCGCAAGCTGGGTTGGTAGATCCTCCCGCTTGGTGATATCTACTGGTGTGGATAACCACTTGCTTTTCTTCTCAGGAAGCCCTACTTTCAGCCTCTATCCACAGACCAAGACCCTAATCCTCTCAAAAGCGAGAGTTTCAAAGGTTAAAGTTAGGGTTTAGACCACAGGCTGTGGATAACTCTGTGGATGAAGGAATTATAGCTTTTTCGGGCAATTTACGGTTGGGGTAGATGATGGCAGTTTTGGCGATTGAGGACCTGGTTCAGGTCTGGGGCGCTGTGATCACCGAGCTCTCGGTTGAATCCCCCCAGCACCGCGCTTTTCTCTCGCTAACAAAACCCCTTGGCCTCCTTGAGGGCGCTGGCGAGGGTAGTGGTTCAAACCTTCTCCTCTCAGCTCCTAATGATTTTGCTAAAGATGTTCTAGAGACTCGACTTCGCGCCTCACTAAATGAGGTTCTCTCTGAGAAGTTAAACCAGAAAATAAATATTGCGGTGACGGTTGTTGAAGATCAAGAGGCCTTAGTTAAAAGCCCTGAGGTTTATGAAGAGGCGCCAGTCGAGCACTTTGCTGATCTCGCTCCGAAGGTTGGAACTGGTCGTAGTTCTGGCGAAAGCGTGGCCACTGAACAATCCCAACTTAACCCAAGATATATTTTTGAAACATTTGTTATTGGTGCATCAAACCGTTTTGCCCACGCCGCCGCGGTCGCTGTAGCTGAAGCACCTGCAAAGGCTTACAACCCACTCTTCATTTATGGTGAGTCTGGACTAGGTAAAACTCACCTACTTCACGCTATTGGCGCTTATGCCAAAGAGTTATATGGCGGGGTTCGAGTTCGCTATGTCTCATCTGAAGAATTCACAAATGACTTCATTAACTCAATCCGCGACGATAAGGCTTCGGTATTCCAACATCGTTATCGCGATCTCGACGTGCTTCTAGTTGATGATATTCAATTCTTGGAAAATAAAGAACGTACTCAAGAAGAGTTCTTCCACACCTTCAACACTTTATATAACGCAAATAAACAAATAGTTATCTCCAGTGATCGTCCGCCAAAACAACTTACGACTTTGGAGGACCGTCTTCGCTCCCGATTTGAGTGGGGCCTTATTACAGATATTCAACCGCCAGAACTTGAAACTCGTATCGCTATTCTTCGCAAAAAAGCGGCGCAAGATAAGTTGAATGCCCCGGATGATGTTTTGGAATATATCGCCAGCAAAATCTCATCTAATATCCGCGAACTTGAAGGTGCTTTGATTCGCGTTACTGCTTTTGCCTCACTCAACCGCCAGGGTGTCGATCTTGGTCTTGCTGAAATTGTTTTAAAGGATTTAATCCCGGATGTCGGTGGACCTGAAATCACAGCGACCACAATCATGGCTCAGACCGCCAGCTACTTCAGCCTTACTTTGGATGATCTTTGTGGAACCTCGCGTTCGAGAGTTTTGGTTAACGCCCGCCAAATCGCTATGTATTTGTGCCGAGAGCTCACCGAGCTCTCCCTCCCGAAAATCGGCCAAACTTTTGGTGGGCGCGACCACACCACGGTTATGCATGCCGACCGGAAGATCCGGCAATTAATGGCTGAGCGTCGCTCGATCTATAACCAGGTCACTGAGCTCACCAACCGAATCAAGCTCCAAGCTAAAAGTAGTTAAGAAGGAAGTTGCCCCCAGCTTGGGGGTAACCTGTGGATAACTGTGGATAAACAACTACATATTGTGTGTGAAAAGAAGGAATTAGTGGGTTTGGGGGTTTTTAGCTTTTTAATGGAGCTTCCTATCCACGGGTAATAACGGGTTACCCACAAGGAAAATCACAACTTTTCTTATATGTGACCTGCATTTATCTCTCTTTTCCACAAGAAAACCCTCTGGTTACTACTACTACCTATATATAAAGCTAATTAAGGGTGGATAGAGAACCTGTAGACAATTAAAGAGTTGCTCAAATAGGCCTAGATGGAAAGACTGTGACTATGAAGTTTGTTGTAGAACGCGAGAATTTGATCGATGCTGTGAATTGGGTTGCTCGCAGCCTCTCAGCTCGCCCCATGATTACCGCATTACTTGGAATTAAAATCGATGTGGGCACAGAGATTGTTCTTACTGGTTCAAACCTCGAGACCTCAACCGAGGCGACCTTAGATGCGGATATCAAAGAACGTGGAACCGTCCTTGTAAAAGGACAACTTCTCGCAGAGATTGTTCGTTCGCTTCCTTCTGGGCTTATCACTTTTACTTTAGAAGGAACTCGAGTGATTGTGAGTGCAGGAACTTCAAAGTTCACACTCCCAACTCTTGAAGCGAATGAATACCCAAACCTTCCAGCTATCCCTAGCGCTGCTGGAGAGATTTCCGGAGATGAATTTGTTCTAGCAGTAAACCAAGTTGTGGTGGCAGCAAGCCGAGATGATTCACTACCTAAATTCACAGGCGTAGATATTCAGATCCGCAAAAACAAAATTGTTTTAGCTGCTACCGATAGATATCGCTTAGCTATCAAAACTCTAGATTGGAAATCAAATAATCCAGATCTAGAAACATCTGCTTTAGTTCGCGCACGCACACTTTCAGATGCAGCTAAATCGTTATCAACCGGAAGTAAAATTACACTTGCTTTATCAGAAGCTGATTCTAAAGAATCACTTATCGGTTTTGTCTCTGGATCGAAAACCATGACATCTCGAACATTGGATGAAAAACTTCCTTCTTTTGAACATCTCATCCCAGCAGAAGCAACAGCAGAGGCAACTATTGAGGTGGCAAAACTCCTTGACTCAGTTCGCCGTGTGGCTCTAGTAACAGATAAAACCCTTCCACTTATTCTCACCTTTGCCAACAACTCACTTCTTTTAGAAGCAGGTGGAGATCAAGATGCACAAGCATCTGAAAGTATCGAGATTGATCACTCCGGCGAAGAAATCCGTACCGGATATAACCCAACATTTTTAATAGATGGTCTCCAAGCTATCAATGCGCCATTCGTTCACTTTGCTTTTACCGCAAGCAATAAACTCGCGGTGATTTCCGGAAAGAGCGAAGCTACCTCTCCGCGCAACGAAAGTTATAAGTACCTCCTTAACCCAATGCGCCTTTAGTACCTAAAAGTGTTTATCTCGCACCTCTCCCTCCAAACATTTAGGTCTTATAAAAACCTAGAGTTGGATCTCGCCCCCGGCATCTCTATTTTTGTGGGCCGTAACGGAGAAGGTAAAACCAACATCATTGAATCAATCCTTTACCTCTCCTTTCTGAGCTCCCACCGCGTTTCTAGCGATACACCTTTAGTACAACTAGGTTCAACGAGCGCTTATATTCGAGCCACCACAGAGCTCCCAGAATGGCAAGTATTGGTAGAACTAGAGGTAAATACTGAGAAGGCGAATAGGGCTCGTATAAATCAAAACCCAGTTCGAAGTCAGAAAGAATTGTTTGGCATCGTTCAAGCCATCTACTTCTCGCCAGAAGATTTGGATCTGGTACGGGGAGATCCCTCTGAACGTCGGAAATTTATTGACCAGATAATAATGTTACGCTCCCCTCGTATGGCTGGAGTTATCTCTGATTATGAAAGAGCGGTCCGGCAAAGAAATGCACTTTTAAAATCTCGCGCAGGAAATGAATCCCTTACATCATGGGATGAACAGGTAGCAAAATTCGGCGGCGAAGTTATTGCAGCGCGCCTACAAACTCTAAATGATTTATTACCAGTTTTTACTGAAATATATAAAGAGATCTCCTCTGAAAAACCCGCTCGGATAGATTACAAAGCAAGTATTGAAAGCCCATCAATTGTTCCAACAGAGAACACAGAGCAAATACTGGCGCGAATGAAAGTGACAAGAGTGGCAGAGATTGAGCGCGGTCTAACCTTAACCGGCCCCCACCGAGACGATCTTTTATTACACCTTGGCGATCATTTAGTTAAAGGTTATGCCAGCCATGGTGAATCTTGGTCCATCGCACTATCTCTTAAATTAGCGACCTATCAATTACTTAAAAACGATGGCCTCTCACCAATTCTTATCCTCGATGATGTTTTCTCAGAGTTGGACGATGAGCGGCGAACACATTTGATCTCTTTAGCAAAGAGCGCAGAACAAACACTTATTACTGTGGCGGTAGAAAGCGATTTACCATCCGAACTTACCGGCGCCCGTTTCCATGTTAAATCCGGTTCGGTTAATAAATCATGAGCAGAGATTTAGCTCGCGAGATGTATCGCGCATTTCGCACTGGAAATCGCCGAAAGAAAATCGGTAACGAAATTGTTGAAGAGCGCACCAATGTAAACGATCCACTCTCATTAGCTGGTGCGCTACAAGAACTTGTTGTTGCTCGCGATTGGAAACAAGGAATTGCTGAGGGAACTCTCTTTACTGATTGGGAAATTATTGTTGGCGCAGAGATTGCATCTCGTGCAACACCAATCTCACTTGTAGATGGCCGTCTGACTATTCGCACCACCTCAACAGCTTGGGCGACCCAACTCTCCATCATTCAACACGACCTCTTAAAAACCATCGCTAATTCCGCCCCAGGAGCCCTGGTCGAGGAGCTGGCCATCTTTGGCCCAAACGCTCCAAGCTGGAAAAAGGGGTTGCGATCTGTCCGTGGCGCGAAAGGCCCCAGAGATACCTTCGGATAATCCGAACCAGTAACCACCCACAACCCTTCGCCAAAAAGCCCGCAGATTGCCCACCTAACCCGAATTTGGCTAGGCCTATGAAGGATTTACGACTAGGATGTAACTCTTAAAGTAAGCGAAATCGGGCGAGGATTGGCTCTCCAGCGATTTGGCCTAATTTTCAAGGAGGTGCGAGATGGCTGAGAAATCCTACGACGCCAGCAATATCACCGTCCTCGAGGGCCTCGACGCCGTCCGCAAGCGCCCCGGTATGTATATCGGCTCCACCGGAGAGCGCGGCCTCCACCACTTGGTCTATGAAGTCGTAGATAACTCAGTCGATGAAGCTCTCGCTGGATATTGCGACACCATCGATGTCACCCTGATGCCAGATGGCTCCCTTCGAGTGATCGACAATGGCCGCGGTATCCCAGTTGATATCCACCCAGTCGAGAAGAAGCCCGCCCTTGAAGTCGTGCTCACTGTTCTACATGCCGGCGGAAAGTTTGGCGATGGCGGCTATTCAGTCTCAGGCGGATTGCACGGCGTGGGTATCTCCGTCGTTAATGCCCTCTCCACAGATCTCGCCGTAGAAGTACAACGCGATGGCTTTAGTTGGTTCCAAGAATACAAACTCGGCGTTCCACAACATCCAGTTCGAAAAGGTGATGCAACAACAAAGACCGGCACCACCGTAACTTTCTGGCCGTCAGCCGAAATTTTTGAAACCACAGATTTTTCCTACGAAACACTCTCTACCCGTTTTCGTGAGATGGCATTTCTTAATAAAGGCCTAACAATAACTTTGACTGATTTACGTCCTGGCCACGTAGATGAAAAGGGCGATCCGTTAAACGCCAGATATCACTACGAAGGCGGAATCATTGATTTCGTTCGCCACTTAAATCTTTCTAAAGGTGAACAACATAAATCCATCATCGCCTTTGATGCCGAAGACACAAAACACAAGATGAGCCTTGAAGTGGCGATGCAATGGAACACCGGATTTTCTGAATCTGTGTACACCTTCGCCAATACAATCAATACTCACGAGGGCGGAACTCATGAAGAAGGTTTCCGTACCGCTCTCACCTCAGTTGTAAACAAATTTGGCGAAGAGTGGGGATTTATCCGTAAGAAGGAAGATCGTCTTACTGGTGATGATATCCGCGAAGGATTAACCGCAATCGTCTCCATCAAAATTGGTGAACCACAATTTGAAGGTCAGACCAAAACCAAACTTGGCAACACCGAAGCAAAATCCTTCACACAAAAAGCAATGAACGATCACCTCACAAGTTGGTTTGAACAAAATCCAACTGAAGGAAAAGATATTGTCCGTAAATCAATTGATGCCGCCGCAGCACGTGTTGCCGCGCGCAAAGCCCGCGACCTATCACGAAGCCGCAAAGGTTTGCTCGAAGGCCGAGGAATGCCAGGAAAGTTGGCAGATTGCCAATGGACTGAGCCAGAGAAGTGCGAGTTATATATCGTTGAGGGCGACTCTGCTGGTGGCTCTACCAAAGGCGGACGTGACTCTCGTTATCAAGCAGTACTTCCTATCCGCGGAAAAATTTTAAACGTTGAAAAAGCTCGTATCGATCGCGTCCTACAAAACAATGAAGTACAAGCGCTAATCACTGCTCTTGGTACTGGTATTCACGATGATTTTGATGTTGCCAAACTTCGTTATCACAAGATTATTTTGATGGCCGATGCTGATGTCGATGGACAACATATTCGCACACTTCTTCTCACCCTTCTCTTCCGCTTTATGCGTCCACTTATCGAAAGTGGCTTTGTGTACTTTGCCCAACCACCTCTCTATAAATTGAAGTGGGGCGGCAAAGAGCCAGTCCAATACGCATTCTCAGATAAAGAGCGTGATGGATTTATTCAACTCGGGCTAGATGCCGGCAAGCGACTTCCGAAAGAGGACGGCATCCAACGCTTCAAAGGCTTGGGCGAAATGCCAGCTAAAGAGTTGTGGGACACCACCATGGATCCTGCCCACCGCGTTCTGATAAAAGTGACGTTGGATGATGCCGCAGCAGCCGATGATCTCTTCTCAGTACTCATGGG
>CAIXHZ010000110.1 GCA_903919375.1 uncultured Actinomycetes bacterium
GATACTGAAGTTCAGCAAGCTACTGATCAATATGGCTCTGAACTCACAGTTACCGGTAACCCAGTATCTGTCCCCATCGCAAAGAGTGCCAATGATTGCAAGGGCGAGGCTGGTGTTGCAGTTGCAAACGTTCGCCAGTTCCAGACTCTCATTGTTGTTCAAAATGACACTTCAGGATTTGGTGTCGATGGCACCTCCGGAAATATGTATGTCGGCTCTAATGGTGTCTGCGGACTCAGCACTCCTACATGGAATTCTGATGACAAGACCTTTACCTGGCAGACAGCTGCTCCACACTTCGCTTCAGATGGAACAACCCAGAATATGGGCTTCTATAAGGCGGTAATTCCTTTCCAGGATGCGGCTCTTCTCTGGGGTCTCACCAACCCAGCAGATGCTGCAACTGCGCTAACCGTTTCGGTCTCCACCGAGGCTGGTGGCTCATCTGCAGCGATCGCAGTTGTCTCTGCTAAGGCAGGCAATATCGTGATCGATGTTTCAGGTTTTGGATACTCCAAGCCAAAGCTCATGATCGGAATTAAGAAGGGTTATAAGCCTTCAAAGAAGTCGATCTCATCGCTCCCACTGGCAAAGTCAACAGTGACTTGTGTTCTTGGTAAGACCACCAAGAAGATCACCGCACCTAAGCCGGTCTGCCCTGCTGGATATAAGAAACTGATCTAGTTTCAGTTAACTAGGCAAAGGTCGGAAATAAAAGGTAACTCCCCTGTTCTTTAAGAGCAGGGGAGTCTTTTCTAAGGGGAGAGAAATGAAGCGATTCGTTGGAGCCTTACTAGCAACGGTAACTATCGTTGGTCTATCGCTCGCTATTACTCCAGCGCGCGCAGATTCAGTACCAGCAGAGCAGATCGTTGCTCCGAATGAACCAGGTTTAGGATATTTCGGTTTCCGTTCTTCGCCTGACTTTGGGCTGGTTTTTAGTTCTAGCCATCTATTAGGTTTTGAATCATCAGGTAATCAAGTGAGTGCGATTCATGTGTGTACCAGTGTTCTAGATTCAGCCTGTTCCAAAGCCGACCTTTGGAAGTATGTAGCTACTCTCGCTATGTGTACAAGTGCAACCGACTCCAACTGTATTGAGGCCATCACCGCAAAAGATAAAGATGGGAACCCACTTGCCACGAGTGTTGTGCAATCTTTTCCCAGTAAGCGCGACCAGGATTATGTGGGCGATGTCTCTCAGAATCTTCCCACTGGCGGACAGCTGCCACTAATCGATATTCCAGGTGCCCCACATGCTGGTGGATCACTCTATTTACCCGAAGTCCGAATTCAAGGTCGGAAAGATTTACAACGCGGCGACAAATCCTTCAACGTCGACAACATCAATATCGGCCTATATGCCGTAACCATCGCTCATGGCAATAATTACTCGGTTTATTATGAGAGTGATCGCGCTGGCGATTATGTGAATCGTGATTGGAATGCCGGGAAAAACGGGACACAGCCTGGTTGTATTGTGAATGACACAACCGCCTGCGCACAGCAGCAGGCGCTTCCACTTGATGTGAAATTTGGCATCAAAATCAGAACTAGCTTTCCTATACCTGGATGGTTTCATGGGCGAGCTGGCGGACCTGAAATCCAAATGGAGAGCACCCCAAATGGTGGAACTTCACTTTCCTTGACTGCCAACCCTGTGATTAGCCCAATAATTTATGTATGGAAGAAGAAATCTGATCTTCCCACTGATCTCACCACTTACATTGCCTCACTCCCTAAACCTCTGGGCGGAACTGGAAGTGGCGCGGGTAATCATGCTCTCCAAGATGGCGACCCCAATCTTTGGAGCTTGCTCTTTGATACCACCAATTTTGATCAGGGCAGCATGAATATGTTTCTCCACTGGCTACCAGTTGTGGGCGATAAAGCAACAGCTGACCCTACCTATTGGACCTTTATTGCAGAAGAGGGAACACTTCATGGAACTTCCTGCAACGCTCCCAACAACACACTTGCTGGCATCGTTTCAACGAACGCCACGCAGTATCTTGCTGGTCCTCCTAGCTGGAATGCCAACGATCAAACCTTGGATTACAAAGTCGCTTCGGCACACTTCCAGGCTAATGGCGAGGTTTTCAAAGGATCGTATGACTTGGCGATTAATGCTGACATGGCAAGGTGCCTTTATGGATTTTCAAAAGCACCTGTAAAGGCATCCGTGAGCATCGTTTCATCAGATGGAACCGAGCAGGTTGCGACGACTGTCATTAGCGAGACCAATAATTGGATCTACCTAGCAGCTAAAGGCTTTACCTTCTCCAATCCATTAGTGAAGGTAAAACTTACGCAAGATAAGCCCACCTCTCCCGCAACCTCCAATCCGGTGAAAAGTCTGCCAACTCCTAGTAAGGCGACTTTGTTGACTTGCATCAAAGGCAAAGCCACCAAATTTGTCAAAAGCTCGACCTGCCCAACCGGGTATAAAGTAAAGGGACAAATAAGTAAATGAAGAAGTTTATTACTGCCCTAATTGGTGCCACCTTCCTCTTCCTTGGAAGTGTTGCCTATGCAGATATTCCGCAGATTGGTGATCCAGGCAAAGCTTGGGCCATTCCGAATGATTATCAATTAGGGCAACAAGTTCAGGAATTTCTCGATACCCAACCAGGTGAGCAACCCTCATATTTAGTTCGGGACGATGCTAAGCAAGCTGGTACAGGAGATCTGCGCGATTTTGCTGAAGATCCCACCTGTCCGAGTGCCACTGATGCGAAATGCTCCGGGCATCCAATGCACTATCAAGCTGTTCTCCCTAATTGTGCAAATGCTGATGATGTGAACTGTATTTCTGATTTCGGAACCATTGATGATTCAGGTGTGAAGAGTTCGGCATCCTTTGCTCGATACTTTCCCAACAAGGCCCTCAATCAATACGCGGGAGACCCAAAGTTAAATCTTCCCAGTGGTGTGGCGGGAAGTATCTACTCGCTTCCCAGCGCCACTCATGCAGGTGGCGATAAGTACTATCTTTCAGTCACTCTTCAGGGTGGAGCAGGAGCAAATCAAAACTTCTCCAGTGGAAATTTCTCCATAAAGATGTATCCAGTAGTACTCACTCCTCATAACTACGGCGACATCTCAATGAATAGTGGGAATAGTGGCTATTCACAAAATAATCGTGGTCGATCTGATGGTGTGAAGTATTGGGGTATGGCTGGTCCAGGCTATGACGGAGAGAATTTCTGCGTCGCCAATGCCGTAGAGGAATCACTCTGCGCCCAGCGTTATGCATTTCCTGCAAATGTGCGCTACTACGTGAAAGTTCGTTTGCAGAAAAGCCCTGGTGGCTGGATGCATGGACGAATTGCTTCGCCTGACATTTCCATTGTTAAGGAAGGGCAAAATACGGTGATGACCGTGACTGCCAATCCAGTTGCCGTCCCAGTCGTATACAAGATGTACAACTATCTAGATATGCCTCCTGCGCTTCAAGCGATGTACGATAAGAAAAAGGGCGCTTACGTGAATGATCCTTGGTTTATCAACGATCCAGCGAATGCAAACCCCGGTGGTCGCTCTGCTCCCAATGATGACCCCACAAAACGAAATGTGATCATCTCCTGCGAAGCTTCATCAGCGACTTGCATGGAGCAACTCAAGTTGTGGCTGCCATACGTAAATGATCAAGCAACCGCGCTACTTTCATATTGGTCTGTCCGCACGCTTGATGGCAATGAAATGAATAGTGCAAGTGCCTGCTTTAAAGATCCCAATCAGGTGACTGGAATCGTTACTACGAACTCCACCCAATATTCCTCAGGCCCGCCTTCTTTCAGTAAGGAAGATGGCACGCTGAATTACAAGGTGGCATCTCCACATTTCACCACTTCAAAAGATGTATTCAAGGGAACCTACGATCTTGTGATGCGCTCAGACGTGGCTCGTTGTCTCTACGGATTTAGTAAAGCACCCATCAATGCGACCGTCTCAGTCACAAGCGCGGATGGAACCCCGCAATTGGCAACAACAATTGTTGGTGAGAGAGATGGCTGGCTCTATCTCAGCGCCAAGAACTTCGAATTCTCATCTCCTACGGTCCAAGCGAAGTTGACTCAAGAAGCACCTGCACCAGCACCGACAACGGCTACAAGCACTTCGCCCAAGAGTTCCAAGACCAATCCAAAATCCACTCAGATCACCTGTGTAAAAGGCAAGCTGAGTAAAGTCCTTTCAACCAAAACTTGTCCGAACGGATATAAGAAGAAGTGAGATATGAATGAAAAAGCGACTTTATGCTGCAATCTTTGTATTGATTTCGTGTTCCATATTTTCAGCGTCTGCAAACGCAAGTAATAATTCGAGTTGGATTCCCGGCCCGCACTTTGAACCCAGTTATCACTCGATGGTTTACCAAGATCTCTCAACACTTAATTGGAATTATTCCGTGATGCAAAGCGGAGAACCTGGTGGCATGTTCTTGTGTTCGTCTAGCACAGATGAACATTGCAAGAATTCAACTTGGATTACTTATAGCTCCGTTTTGCGTGCATGTACTGCGCCATCGGATACTAACTGCATTGAGTCTTTGCAGGCCACAGATTCAACTGGAAAAGTATCGAGTGCTACCTTTTCAAATTACACTGTTACGGATCACGTTAATTCTTATCCCGCTGATCCAAAGCTTGGCATACCCGCAGGAGATGTTCCGAGTATTTGGAATTTAGAGGGCGCGAAACACGAGACGAGTTCTCAGTACGCAATCGTCGCGGGCATTAGCGGCGACGTGAACAACGGGAAGCCTGGGAACAATGTCTTGGCTGTTTCACTTTTTCCAGTTTCCTTGAAGGATTTCGGTTCAAATGATTCTTCACTTTGGGGGTCGCCGCTTAAGTACGACTTCTGTCGACAAGTTCAACAATCTGCAACAACAATGAATATCAATTGTGGACATGCACTTGGAACAGATTGCCTTCTGCCGACCAATGCATCCGGTATGTGTTACCAGCAGGAAGCATTTCCCGCCGATACTCGTTTTGCGGTGAAGTTACGGCTAACCAAGGAACCCACAGCTTGGCTTCATGGACGAATGGTCGATCCAAATATTCAAATCACGCCCATTGAGTCAGGTGGGGTAACTCTTTCAGTAGATGCCGCCACAACGAATGTTCCAATGGTCTACCAAGGTGGTTTGTGGTCAGATCTCCCTCAATCAGTGAAGGATTTCTGGGTTGCCTGCATGAAAGGTGGCACAGATTCCTGCGGCAGGATTGGAACGACAGCGCAAGATATGGATTACTGGAAAAAGTCCTTAACTCTAGAAGGAAACGCCACTAGTAATCTTGAAGGATCAGTAAATAGCTTCGGATCTATAGCTCTCCAAGGAATGAAAGCGATTGCTCCTCTCATCGGAGACAAGGCAAATGCGCAAACCTCATCGTGGAGCTACCGCACACTTTCGAACGCAGAGATGTCTGGTTCAAACTCTTGCTTCACTAAAAATTCTGGGGTTAAGGGCCTCGTCACAACCAATTCGACCACCTATTCAGCTGGTCCACCAGCTTTTGATAAAAGTACAGGGGTGCTCAATTATCAAGTTGCATCCCCTCACTTCAATCCTGACGGAACTGTTTTTAAAGGAAATTACAACTTAGTTATTAAATCTGACGTTGCTCGTTGTCTATATGGTTTTTCTAAAGCGCCAGTTAACGCAACTATCAGCATTACCAGCGCCGACGGAACCCCACAATTGGCCACAACCGTTGTTGGTGAAAAAGATGGCTGGATCTATTTGAAGGCCAGCAACTTTGAATTCTCTGCCCCCACTGTTCAAGTAAAACTCACCCAAGATGCGCCGGCTACTTCGACTCAAAGCACCGCAGCTAAGAAGAAATCTATCTCGATCACATGCGTTAAAGGCAAAGTATCAAAAGTTGTTACCGGAAAATCCTGCCCTACTGGATATATTAGGAAATAATGAAACGAATTCTTCTTGGAATCCTGACGGCCACGATCGCGCTTTCAACCCCAGCATTTGCTGATACATCAAAGGTTGCATTTATAGCGCCCGATTCACGGGCATTGCCATCTGGCTATTTCCAGCAGATCTTTGAGACAACTCATTTTGATTCACCTCCGATGAGTTATCAGGGGCTCACGAAACATCAATACTCCTTTGATGCTCAACTTCCGCCATGTGGCGGAACGGAGAGCGCCTGTATTCAAAGCGTTGAATACAACGTGGGTGATGGAAACTGGCAAAGTGCCAAGGCGGGGGCAGATGAAGGTCAACGCTACATTTTTGATGGCGAATTGACTGGGCCTGGTACCTGGAAGTTCAATCTCTCTTCTACTTATGGCGAGGACTTAAAGGTCCATCGCCCCGCTGGCTCTACAGCTCGTTTGTGGAGTGCACCGGGAGCCGAACACGGTGGCGGAAATACCTATCTTGTTTCAGCTGATCTGGCTGGCACACAAACTGGAACGAGCCAATATGAGGTGACCGATCTTCATATGGGCATCGTTCCGGTAAGTCGGCAGGCAAATGTTGCCGAGGCTAATTGCGCGGCCCCGGCAATCTTTATTCCAATAACACCAGATACTGGAATGCGATCTGGCTTCTGTGAAACGGTCTATGACTTCCCACAGAATATTCAGTGGCGTATGACCGTTCGCTTAGGCGCATTTATACAAGATATTTCAGGTTGGTTCGATGGCCGACTTTCATCGCCTGCCATTAGCGTTGATGCCAAGAATCAGTTACTTCAGGTAACGGGTGGCGCAATATCGGTTCCCACCGTTGCAACCACTCCCACCGAATACTCAAAGATTCCGGCAAATTGGCCTCAAGGTCATGATGCAAATATTCAAGCCGAACAAACTTCTGGACATATTGGTTGGTCGAGCTTAATGGATTCCAATGCTGAAGATTCGGTGATTCAATTTAATCAATTTGGAAATGGAATAGCACCGAAAGCATTAGGCACAAACACCGTGTGGCAATTGGGTTCTATTCACGGTGACAACACCTGCGTGCAGAAGGGCGTTGTAAATGGCGTACTTTCAACGAACGCACCGATCTATAGCCCTCGGCCGCCAACATGGAATGCCAAAGAAGGCACACTGAATTTCC
>CAIXHZ010000111.1 GCA_903919375.1 uncultured Actinomycetes bacterium
ACTGCATATTTGGCAAAGAGATCTTTGGTATTGATTGCCGTGCGAAAAATTGCGAAGAGAAGCACTGCGTAAAGAATCACAACCGAAATTGTTCCGACTAACCCCAATTCCTCGCCGATCACAGAGAAGATAAAGTCAGTATGAGCCTCCGAGAGGTTGGCCCACTTCTGCTTACTCGCTCCCAGCCCCACTCCAAAGAGGCCGCCCGAGGCAAGCGCCATCTGGCTGTGTGCTGGTTGCCATCCTGCAAATTTATAAAGTGCAGGATCGAAGGGATTAAGAACCGCTTTGAAGCGTCGCAATCTATTGGGGGCGGTGATCGCCAATGCGAGTAGCCCAGCAAATCCAACCCCAATCACGCCCGATATAAGTTTGGCATCAAGGCCGGAGAGATAGATCATAGAAAAGGCTATGACTGCAACAATTCCGGCGGTACCTAAATCTTTTCCGACCATAATCAAAAGAATAAATGCGCCCGCTCCCCCGAGAAGAGTAAGGATCGGGTTGCTCCATCGACCAGCGTCTAGGGTTTCGTGATGGCGCCTGAGTTGAAGAGCACACCAAAGGATGAGCGCCATTTTGGCAAATTCCGAAGGCTGAATGGTGAGTGAACCGATGCCGATCCACGACTTATTTCCATTAATGCTCTTGCCGATAGCGATCGGGAGGGCGAGAAGTAGCGCGCCGGCGGGAAGGGCTAACCGAGCGATCTTCTCCCAGAAGGAAGGCTTGAGATAAGTGCCGTAGAGCAATAGTGCGATAGCAATTGCGAAGAACATTAATTGCTTCAGAAAGATTCCATAGGTGGTGCCGTTGGATTCAATAGAGGTAACGGACGATGCTGATAGCACCATCAGCAAACCGAGCAATGACAGCGCCGAAACACAGAATGAAATTAAAATGAAGGGGCTCGTTGGCTTGGTGAGGAAACGTCGATAATCTGATGTACGAACAAGCAAGCGCTCTTTCATATCAGGCCAGCTTTCTAACAGCCGCCGCAAAGCTCTCGCCGCGGTGAGCATAGGAAGTAAATTGATCCATCGAGGCGCATGCGGGAGCTAGCAGCACAGTGCTCTCTTGAGTTGCGAGTTCCTTTGCCTTGATCACAACCTGAGTCATCAAATCTTCAGCCGTACCCTCTGAATCAATGCGGAAATACTCTATGCCCGGTGCGTAGCGGTCGAGTGCGGTGGCAATCAACTCCCGGTCTTGGCCAATTAAAATCACCGCTTTCAGGCGGTCAACTACTCGCTCCACCAAACTATTCATCGTGGCACCTTTGGCGAGGCCACCGGCGATCCAGATGACATCGAAATGCGAAAGCAGCGAAGCTTGAGCAGCGTGTGGATTTGTGGCCTTGGAGTCATCGATCCATTTCACGCCATCTTTAACGAGAATCTCTTCCATTCGATGATGGTCCGGTGCGAAGGCTTTAAGTCCAGTACGCACTTGCTCATGTGAAATTCCGAGTGCCAGCGCAACACCGGCTGCTGCCATCGCATTGAGTGCTTGGTGGGGGACGATTGGTTTGAGATCATGAAGTTCTGCAAATGGCTCTGCGCTATCGGAAGATGCGACAAAGGATCGATCGATGAGGAGTTCTTCAACGAGTCCGATCTCGCCCGGAGCGGGAGTGTCGAGCCCAAAGAAGACTTTGTGCATATCAAATTGGGCGGCGCGAAGCACAACTTCAGGATCAGAGAGATTGAGTACTGCGCATGCACTCTGACTCAGTAATTTCATCTTCGCATTGGCATATTGCGCAAAACTTCCGTGCCAATCAATATGGTCTTCTGCAATGTTTAAGATTGCACTTGCGGCAAAGTCTGGCTGTGACATCCATTCGATCTGGAATGACGAGAGTTCTAGCGCTAAGACGTCATAGGCATTTCCATCGGTGAGCGCTTCGATCACCGTTTTTCCCACATTTCCACAGGCAATTCCAGAGAGATTGCTAGAAGTAAGAATCGACTCCACCATCTGAATTGTTGTGGTCTTGCCGTTGGTGCCGGTCACAGCCACCCATCGTTGGGCTGGAAATTTCGCTTCTTTAATCAACCATGCCAGATCAAGTTCGCTCATTAGCTGTGCGCCATTCTGCGCAAGCCTAGTCACGGCTGCATGATCTCGCCTCCAGCCAGGTGAAACCAAAGCCAGATCAAAATCGCCAGCTAAGACTTTTTCATCATCGCCATCGTTAAAGAGAACCGGCGTATTGCCTTGAGATTCGAAATATTTCGCCAACGCTTTTCCGGTAACACCCGCTCCTAAAATAATTATGCGAGCAGCATGAACGTCTTCAAGTCTGCGAAATGGCGGGAGATTCATGAACTAGCCCTCTCATTGAGAGAAGACGACCCACTGACCGTAGAAAAGACCTAAACCAGCAGCAACGCTTAGCCCTGCAATGATCCAAAAGCGAATCACAATCGTCACTTCACCCCAACCGAGTAATTCAAAGTGATGTTGAAGTGGGGCCATTCGAAAAACTCGCTTGCCACCTGAGAGCTTGAAGTACGTAGTTTGGATGATGACAGAGAGCGTAATGATGACGAAGAGACCACCCAAGACCGCAAGAAGAAGTTCTGTCCGCAGAGTAATAGCGATGCCAGCAATTGCGCCACCGAGTGCAAGGGATCCCACATCGCCCATGAAAATCTTTGCTGGCGATGCGTTCCACCATAAGAATCCAGCACATGAGCCAGCAAGTGCGGCCGCTAAGAGCGCCATATCTAGTGGATCGCGAACGACATAACATTGTGAGCTCACCTGCAACCCGCAGCTCTGCTTGAACTCCCACACTCCCATAACGACGAAGGCAATGAAAGTCATGATGGATGCGCCAGTGGCTAAACCATCTAAGCCATCGGTGAGATTTACTCCGTTACTAGTACCTAAAATTAAAAAGATAACCCAGATGATCGTTCCGACTGTTCCCAGTGCAAGTGAGGTGTCGCGAACCGTAGAGAGGTGGGAGGAGATCGGAGAGAGATGAAATGAATCTCGGTAATGCAAACCAAGGAAGGCAAAGAGGCCTGAGACCAGTGCTTGGCCAGCGAGTTTTTCTCGAGCGCGTAGGCCCAGTGATTGTTGCCTGACAACTTTCAACCAATCGTCGAGAAATCCAACCGCGCCAAGGCCAGCGATCAAGCCAATCACAAGCAATGCCGATGCGCTGGGCTTTTCGCCAGTGACTAGATGAGAAATTGCGTAAGAAAGGGCAGTAGCCAGAATGAGAACAATTCCACCCATAGTCGGAGTTCCGCGCTTGGAGTGGTGAGTCTTGGGACCATCATCACGGATCATTTGGCCATAGCCACGGGCAGCAAGAACGCGAATAAGTGCCGGGGTTAAGAGTGCGCTCAAAAGTACTGAGAGAGCTCCTGCGAGAAGAATTCCCTTCATCGCTCCCCCTCATCTTTCATCGCCGCGATTTCGCGCCACTGAGCCATTATTAAATCCGCCAATTCTTCAAAGCCTTCAGATCGTGAAGCTTTGACCAGCACGACATCTCCTACTGATAGGTGATCCACCAACGCAGCCGCGTCGACCTTGTTAGCACTGGTGTGTTGGACCATTGCAAAATGTGAATCCACGGGTGATCCACCTTTGGCTAGGTCAGCCAGATACTCAGGCGTTGCGACCGCAATTAAGTGATCGATTCCAATATCGTGGGCAAGTTTGCCAATGGCAGCGTGCTCTTCTGCTGAGGACGCGCCGAGTTCATGCATCTTCCCGAGAAAGGCCCATGTCTGCCCGCCTCGCTCCTGGGCCAATAGCGCCAGCGTTCGAAGCGCTGCTGCCATGCTCTCTGGGTTTGCATTGTAAGAATCATTGATAACTAAGAGACCCTCAATATCGTGCATCTCCATTCGCCACTTACTTGCCAATGTAGCCGTTGAGAGCGCAGCAGAGATCCGATCCAACGGAATTTTCAGTGCGGTAGCGATTGCAGCCGCGGCTAACGCGTTGGCAATTTGATGGGCTCCCACTAATTCGAGTGCGACCGAGCTTCGACCTTCGGCCGTCACGAGATCAAAATGTCCTCGCCCTTCGCGGAACTCAATATCGGCAGCTCTTACATCACAATCTGATTTTTCGCCGAAAGTCAGAGTCTCTAACTGCAACCCATCGGCCATATGTGGAGTAAACGGATCATAGGTTCCTAACACCGCAATTCCACCATCTGGAAGTGAGGTGATCATTTCAGACTTTGCCAAAGCAATCGCTTCGCGGCCACCGAACTCACCCATGTGTGCGCTACCTACAACAAGAACTGCGCCCACATTCGGCTGGGTAATCTCCATAAGTTTGGCAATATCTCCAATGTGCCGTGCGCCCATCTCTACAATGCAAAACTCTGTTAATTCCGTGCACCGCAGAAGAGTGAGCGGTACGCCAATCTCGTTATTAAGCGATCCGGCCGGCGCAACAACATCGCCTGAAATCATCAAAATATGTGCGAGTAAATCTTTGGTTGTGGTCTTACCTTGCGATCCGGTGATCGCAGCCACTTTAAGATTTGGCAACTTGCGACGCAGCGCAGTGGCGAGCTTTCCCATCGCGATCGCAACGTCTGCGACCTGAATGCTTGGATAATTCACCTCGCGAGATGTCAGGGCAAATGGCGCTCCTGACTCAATCGCAGCACCCACATAATCATGACCTTCGACTCGTTCACCCGTAAATGCCACAAAGAAAGTCTCGCTACTTGCAAGTCGAGAATCGATAACGGGGTATTGGGATATGAGAGTTGATGGATCCAGGAGATGAAGCTCTCCCCCCACAATCGACGCAATTTCATGAGCAGACATTGAAATCATCGAGATCCCCCTGCCAATTCTTCAATTGCCCGAGCGAGCTCTTGTGCATCGTCGAATGGATACTTAACGCCATTGATCTCTTGCCCAAGTTCATGACCTTTACCCAGAAGTACGATGCAATCTCCAGGATCTGCCATCGTCACGGCAAGGGCGATAGCAGCACGTCGATCGACACTCACATAGCTATTTTCATCCAAAGTCAGGCCGCCTACCATCTCATCGAGAATCGCTTGCGGATCTTCGGAGCGAGGATTGTCGCTGGTATAAATTGAGATGTCGCATCCCTGCGCCAGTGCCTTTCCCATTACGGGACGCTTGCTCCGGTCTCGATCCCCACCACAGCCAAGGACGCCAATGAGCTTTCCTTCGACGCTCTTTCGTAAAGTCGAAAGGGTACGCTCAACTGCATCGGGAGTATGAGCGAAGTCGACCAGCGCCACAAAATCCTGACCCAGTGAAACTGGCTCTAATCGGCCGCGCACTCCTTTCAACATGGGAAGGATCTGCGCAATAAAGAGTGGATCTACTCCCGTCTCAACCGCCAGAGCAATAGCCAAAAGGGCGTTATCCAAATTGTGATCGCCAATCAATGGTAAGAAACTCTCGATCAGAATTCCACCGACGCCACGTATCGCTACCCGATATCCAGTTTGCTCTTGCTCAGTTGTAATGTAATGCCAGTTAGCTTTCCGATTATTTCGAGAAATTGTCGTCACGGGAATTTCTGCGAGCTCAACGAGTCTGGCTCCATATGGGTCATCAATATTAATCAGCGCCTGATCACCATACTCAACTGTGAAAAGTCGCTTCTTAGCCTGGAAGTAATTTTCCATCGTTCCATGAAAATCCAAATGATCCTGTGTCAGATTTGTGAATGCTACATAAGAAAAATGAGTACCGATCATTCGCTTCTGCTCGAGCGCATGGCTGCTCACTTCCATCACCATGTGGGTGATGTGGCGCTCTGCCATTGACCCAAGGATCTGTTGCAATTCGGGCGCTTCGGGAGTCGTAAAACGGGCGGGGATACAATCTGATCCGATTTCAATTCCAGTAGTTCCAATATATCCCGCTTGACGCTGCGCTAAATTCCACATTTGCTTAAGGAGAGAGGCGGTCGTCGTCTTCCCGTTCGTTCCAGTAATCCCGATAGCCACCATAGATTGTGCGCAATGGCCATAGAACCAAGCCGCAATCTCACCTAACTGGTTTCGTGGCGAGTCAATAATTATCTGCGGTAATCGATGATCGTTGATGCGAGCCCCGTCGCCATCACTTAATAGCGCAACTGCCCCAGCTACGATCGCCTGCTCGATAAATTCTGCGCCATGGCGATGAGCGCCCGGCAAGGCAACGAAGAGGTCGCCAGGTTCAACGGCTGCCGAGTCGGCGGTGAGGCCGGTGATCTGGATCTGCGCATCTTGGGCGGAGATCTCTTGACTCAGAAGTTGTGCGAAGTCACCGAGCGAACGGATGCGCTCTACGAGCGGTCTTGTACTTGCCATGACTATTTCGCCTTTCTGACTACTGCTGATCCTACTGGCGCGCGAAGTTGCGCCTCGGTAAGCGGCACCAGAGTGGTTAAGGGCGAAGTGGGTGGTACATGCTTACTTTGTAACACAAAACTCATCACTGTCTTAAAGAGCGGGCCGCCCAAAGTGCCACCCCAGTGCAGACCTTTTGGATCTTGAATCGTCACACTCACGACATACTTTGGCGCATCGGCTGGCGCGAATCCAATAAAGGATGCGGTGTAGCCACTGTAACAACCACATTTATCGTTGTAGCGTTGCGCCGTTCCGGTCTTACCTGCAACCCGGTAACCAGGAATTGCCGCACCTGGCGCCGTTCCGTTTTCGGAGACAACGCTCTCCAACATGAGTCGAACTTGGCGGGCCGTTTCCGGGCTAACAACAACTTCGCTCTTCTGAGTCTTTACAGCTGAGAAATTTCCATTGGCATCGGTTGTTCCAGCGATCACTGTTGGAGTCACGCGGATGCCATCATTAGCAATTGTTGCAAAGACGCTCGTTGCCTGCAGCGCTGTGACGGAATAGCCCTGGCCAAAGGAAACTGTTGGCGCAGTCGTTCCACTCCAATTTGCTAATGGCGGAAGCACACCGGCAGATTCACCTGCGATACCTGAACCTGTAAGGTCCCCGATACCAAATTTCTTTAAATAGTTATATTGGGTTTGATGATCGAGCGTCTCACCGATTTGGATGGCGCCAGTATTGCTGGAGATCGCCAACACTCCTGCTGTGGTTAAGCGTTCAGTGGCATGCTTTTCGTGATCGTGGAAGGGAAAGTTAGCGCGCTTAAGCATGTAAGGAACGGTAAAGACTGTCGTCGGCGTAATTTTGCCTTCTTGAATTGCGGCCGCCGCAGTAATAACTTTGCCAGTCGATCCTGGCTCATAAACATCTTGCACTGAAGGATTTCTAATACTTTTTAGAGAGATGGTTTTCTTATTGTTGGGATCGAAAGTGGGAGACGATGCCAGCGCTAAAACTGCGCCGGTCTTTGGATCCATCACAATGATCGTGCCTGACGATGCACCATCTTTAGCTACCGCTTTAGTTATCGCATCCTGCGCCACCCACTGAATATCGCGATCAATGGTGAGTTGAATTCCTGTTCCTGCTTTTGCTTCGGTGGTTACACTCGCTGAACCAGGAATGATTGTGCCAGCGCCATTGGAGTACTGATATTGACCATTTATGCCTTTGAGAGCCGCCTCTTGGGAATATTCAAGGCCAGAAGCACCTACGCCCGCATCGTTGATAAATCCAATGAGTGAAGAGGCGAGAGTCCCCGTGGGATATTCACGAATATACGAGC
>CAIXHZ010000112.1 GCA_903919375.1 uncultured Actinomycetes bacterium
ATGAGTCCAACGAGGGTGCCGGACGGAGGCATTTCGATTACACCCGTAACCCCAAGGTCGGCCATCGACTGCATGCAGAGATCCCAGCGAACTGGTCCAGCGATCTGACCAACAATTCGATCAATCACTTCACGGCCGCTCGTGACGATAGCGCCATCTTTATTGGAAAGTAATTGAATATTGGGATCACGGACTTCGGCGCCTGCCGCAAGCGGAGCCATGACGGCAAGTGCTGGTGACATGGTCGAAGTATGGAAAGCTCCTGATACGGCGAGTGCGCGAACGCGTGAGCCTGCTGGCGGATTTTCAGCCAGAGCTGCAAGCGCCGACAGCGATCCAGCGGCAACAATTTGGCCAGCGCCATTTTCATTAGCAGGTGTTAGACCAAGTGCGAGTAAGGCTGCGACAACGACTTCGCGTTCACCGCCCAGTACGGCCGACATTCCCGTTTCAGTGCCTAAGGCTGCCTTTGCCATCTCTTGCCCACGAGCGCGAACCAGAGTCATTGCGGTATCGCTATCGATGACACCTGCGAGCGCAGCCGCGGTGAGTTCACCGACCGAGTGGCCCGCCACATAGGCAATGGGGAGGGGTCCAGATTCCAAAAGTGCAAGAGCGCCGAGAATTCCACCAGCAACCAGAAGTGGCTGGGCATTAGCGGTATCGCGAATTTCATCGGCGTCAGCGCTGGTTCCGAGGCGAATGAGATCAAGGCCTATCAACTCTGACCAGTGCCCGAGGAGTTCTTTGGCTGCGGAATTTTCGAGCCACGGGGCGAGAAATCCTGGGGTTTGAGACCCCTGGCCCGGGGCGAGCAGTGCGAGCATTTCAAGAGTCTAAGACGATTTTTGGCTTACTGCCGAGTATTAACCCCTATTTACGAGCCAAACTTGCAAGGTATGCGGAGCAAGGAGAGTGGTCTCACCGGGTTTAAAGATCCGGGGCTCGAAGGATGCGATCGGCTGCGAGGAGTCGAAAATCGAGCGGTAGGAATTGCCCCATTTTTCGGCCGGCAAGGTGAAGGGATTTTCATGAGTGGCAGCGTTGAGCAAAATCAAAAGCGCTTGATTTGCTGTGGCATCGACATACATGGCCAAGTGGTTGCGATCGCCTTGATGCCAATTCTCATCATTCATCTCCTCGCCACTTCGCCTAAACCAAGCGAGGTCTTTTCTATTCGTTCCTAAATCGATTTCACCAGTAAAGAACTCTTTGGCCACGTCCATGAGATAACTCTTACGAATATTGATAAGGGCTTGGGTGGTGGCAAAGAGATCACTCTGACGTGCACCCTGCTCCCAAGAGAGTGCCCAACCCCCTCCAAAGCTTGCCTCGGAGAGTAACTCCGAAGGTGTTGCTGCAATGGGGAGGGAATAAGCATTATTTGAACCGCGCTGTGATCGACCTACTTCATCGCCCATGGTGATCATCGGGATTCCGGCTGACATGATCAATGAGCCCATCAAGGATTTCATTAATCGCAATCTCAGCTCGTTGATTTCGGCATCTTTGGTCTCGCCTTCAACGCCGACGTTCCACGAACGATTCGAATCTGTGCCGTCACGATTATCTTCTTGATTGGGATCGTTGTGCTTGGCCTCGTATGAGACGAGGTCGTTAAGGGTGAACCCATCGTGCGCAGTAATGAAATTAATGGATGATGTCGGACCGCGGAAATAGAAGACATCGTGGGAGCCAGAGAGACGTGAGGCCACATCACCTACGCCTTGGCTAAAACCACGTGCCGGATTTGTTAACCAGAATTGGCGAAGTGAATCTCGGAAGTGATCATTCCATTCGCGCCATGGATGCGGAAAATCTCCCATGCAATAGCCTGCAATATCCCAAGGTTCGGCGATAAGTTTTCGCTCGCGCAGGATGGGGTCTCCGGCAATGGCAGCAAAGAGCGAGCTATTGGTATCAATGCCATAATCATTGCGAGCAAGCGCGGTCGCAAGATCGAAGCGAAAGCCATCTATACCAATGGTTTCTGACCACCAATGCAGCGAATCCATAATCATCCGAACAACAAATGGCCGGCGGGCATCAACAGTATTTCCGCAGCCGGTCACATCATCTAAGTGGTCGCCTTTGGTGCGGCGATAGAAAGTTTTATTATCAATACCGCGAAATGAAAGCGTCGGTCCGCCAGCGCCACCTTCGGCAGTGTGGTTGTAGACGACATCCAAAATGACTTCAATACCGGCGGCATGGAGCGCGCGAACGGCCGCTCGCAATTCATTGACGGGATCATCGGTGGCGGCATAAGGCGAGTGTGGGGCAGTAAAAGCCAGCGCGTTATATCCCCAATGATTTTCTCGGCCCCGCGTGTAGATTCCAGGCTCCG
Organism: uncultured Actinomycetes bacterium; assembly: GCA_903919375.1. Classification (GTDB taxonomy): domain Bacteria; phylum Actinomycetota; class Actinomycetes; order Nanopelagicales; family Nanopelagicaceae; genus AAA044-D11. Next base: position 2,348 of record CAIXHZ010000112.1, read on the forward strand.
TCACGAAGTGATGGATCGGCAGGAGCTCCAGCGCAGTAATACCTAGATCGGTGAGATATTTGATAGTGCTGGCGTGTCCGAGTGCTTTGTATGTGCCGCGTTCATGTTCAGGAATATCGGGATTAAATTGCGTGAGTCCGCGGACGTGTGCTTCATAGATAACAGTCTTAGCCCATGGAGTATGAAGTCGCTCGTGTTCCATCACGGAGCGCTCCGTAACAACGCCCAGCGGAACAAAGGGCGCGCTATCTCGCGCATCTTTAATGGTGATGTCACCTTCGCCTAAGCCATTGCTCGCTTCATGACCGTAGATTTCTGGTACATAGTTGAGCGCTCCGGAAACGTGATGCGCATAAGGGTCGAGTAGTAATTTATTGGGATTAAAGCGCCAGCCTTGCTCAGGGTTCCATGGTCCATAAATGCGATAGCCATAGCGCTGGCCCTTCTTTACTCCCGCAAGGTAGCCATGAAAGATGGGACCGTCGCGATGGGAGAGTGCAAAGCGCGTCTCCAGCAAGTGACCATTGACTTCATTAAAGAGGCAGAGCTCCACCGCGTCGGCAGCAGCAGCCCAGATGGCAAAATTGGCACCTTGCTCAGTAAGAGTTGCGCCCAGATATCGTGGGTCGGCCGGTTTC
>CAIXHZ010000113.1 GCA_903919375.1 uncultured Actinomycetes bacterium
GGCAGCTCCAGCTGGCCCTGTTGCACCAGCCGGACCTTGTGCACCATTTGCACCGGCCGGACCCGCTGGCCCAGCGGGTCCTGGCCTGCCATCCACACCGATGCGACCATCCACACCGATGCGACCATCTAATCCGCGAATTCCTGCCGGCCCGGCCGGACCAACTAAACCTTGCGGACCTTGCGCACCTTGAACAACTAACAGCTGTTGATCTACGCCCGTCTTATTAATGATGGTTGTCGAACCCTTTCCATTTCCTGATTGCGTTAATTGTTGAGTAGGAGTGGAGACGGAACCCGAAGAGCCAGTAAGAGGGTGAAAGCCAAAGAGAATCAACAAAAGAACAATGATGAGAGTAAGAACTCCCTCAAATATGTGGCGGCGGCGCTTAGTCCGCTTCAAGAACTCTAGATATTGTGCTCGCGGAGAGTATGAATACGCCTCTGACAGCCCCCCAGCAATTTGGTCATACGACTCTTGGACATCAAAGCCAGCGCCTGAATCTGAAAGCTTGGTAAAGATAATTGGCTTTTTGTCATAGAACCGGAGGTCATATACAGCACGACGATCCGGATCGGAGAGAACGGTGTAAGCCTCGATGACTTCTTGGAACTTAATCTGACTTTCTGGGTCCGGATTGAGATCTGGATGCAACTGGAACGCCAACCTGCGATAGACGTTGCGTATTTCATCTGGGGTCGCATCTTGAGGAATACCCAAGATTGCATAAAAATCTCTCTCCTCCTCAGCCATCACTTAAATCACCCCCGCAATCAGACCAAAGGCAATAATAAATAGAACTGGCCCACAAATGCGATACATCAGGGAGAAACGTGGGCGGGTGTACCACCGCACATCGCCACTCTTTGGTTGGCGGCCAAATAATTTAAAGAGACCGATAATGAATCCTGGTACTGCGATCAGAACGAAAACTGTTCGCGTGCTATCTGCTGCCGACCAAGCGCTGCTCTCAATCCAATGGGAGTAGCCGCGGCCAATCAGCGTCATGACAATCACTGATGGAATTCCAACCGGCAAGATTTGATAGAGAAGTGTCGAATTGGGAAGACGATTTTTTAAAAGAGATAAGAGTGTAGGTCCTATGAAGAAACCTAAGCCCGCCCAGAGTTGCCAAGAATTACCCAAGAATGAGATTGCGAAGAACAAGAAGAGAATTGATCTCAAAATCCAGGCAGTGAGTCGAGCCGAGGAGTTTTGCTGGTGCGTTACTTCTGGCGATAAGTAAGCCATGTAATACGGGTTGCGACGATTGACATACTCTTCAATGAGATATCTCAAAGCAACCACTCCACCAGCAACGCAACCCACAACGGTGGCATGAGTTGAGAGCGGCAGAGTTAAGTGCGCAAAGCCATTGAGGCCAATCACGATGGATCTCACTGCCCATCCGGTGAGAAGTGAACCCACAACAACATCAGTCAATCTCTCCCAACGTCCGACATCCAATGAGGAACGCCGTAACGATCGAGCGTTATTTGCCATTAGGGCCGGAGCAATCCATAAAATGGCGAGTCCCAAATAAGTTCTGATGTCATAAGCACTGGCAAAGAAGTGACTGGTGAAGGCAAGTACACCGAACATGAGAGCAGCTAAGAATCCTGCGCCCGCATCAAGAACGCCCAGTGTTATGAGGAAGAGCGAGATAGTCAAAGAAGGTGTAGTGATAAATCCGATGCCGGAGATGCTGTGAAAGGCAA
>CAIXHZ010000114.1 GCA_903919375.1 uncultured Actinomycetes bacterium
ACGCGCCCCAGGGCGGCAGCAGCCATCAGAGCTGGGTCGCCCTCCCAGTCACCTGGCCAATGCTGTAGTAAATTCTTATGCCAAGCTATGCCATAATTACGCCTTAAATATCCGCCTCTCTAGCTCAGTGGTAGAGCATCCGCCTTGTAAGCGGAAGGTCGTCAGTTCAATCCTGACGGGGGGCTCCAGAAATTCACCTATCCATAACCTCTTCGCAAGTTGCTAACCCCACCCCCGTCCCACGGATCTGGTCTAATGTCCAGATGTTTAGCAAGAAGAAATCTAAGACCATCGTTGTCGTTGGTGGTGGAGTCATTGGCACCATGCACGCTTGGTTGGCTCTTGAAGCCGGCCATAAAGTCGTCCACTTAGAACGCGACCTTGCCCCACAATCTGCATCTATCCGAAACTTTGGATTGGTCTGGGTGAGTGGCCGCGAAGCGGGTGCGGAACTGGCGCTTGGGCTGCGGGCGCGAACTCTGTGGGAGGCTATCGGCGCAAAATCTGAGATTGGTTTTCGCGCGAATGGCTCTTTAACTGTTGCGCAGAATGAGCCAGAGCTTGAAATTATTCGAGCCGCCGCGCAGTTGCCTGATGCCCAAGATCGTGGGTTTGAATTATTGACCAGCAACGATGTTAAAAAACTGGAACCGGTTTTAAACGGCAATCATCTGGGCGCACTTCGATGCACAACAGATGCTGCGGTCGAACCATCACTCTTACTACATGGCCTACGTACTGCAATGTTGGCCAACGAGAAGTATTCGTGGCACCCGCACTTTGATGTCGTGAAATATAAAAAGAGTGACTCTGGACATACCGTTAAATCCTCTGACGGGGTCAAAGTCTCAGGTGACCTCATTGCATTTGTGCCAGGCGCGGCTCATAAGGGATTTCTTTCAGAATATTTCGAAGGTGCGGCTATTCGCAAAGTGAGGTTGCAGATGGGTGCGACTACCCCACTCGCGTCACAGCTTTCCCATTCAGTAGCTGATGGCGATTCTCTGCGGTACTACCCAGCATTTAAGGATCTTGCACTTCATACCTTGCCGCCACAAACGGGCGTTGCGGCCGAGCGAAAAATGCAGCTCCTGCTTGTGCAACGGCTCGATGGCTCCTGCACCATTGGAGATACTCACGAATATATAGAGCCATTTGACCATGAGATCCAAGAGGCGCCGTATGAACATCTATCTCAGGTGATTTCCAATTTATTTGGGGCACCTTCTCCGAAAATCGTACGTCGCTGGGATGGCGTCTATAGTCAATCAACGAGCAGCGATATCTATTTCCGAAAAGAGATTGAAAAAGGCGCAGTCATTGTGACTGGTGGCGGAGGGCGTGGAAATTCCCTTGCCCCGGCAATTGCAGAGGAGACGATTCACGCATGGGGGCTATAAAGCTAGCGATCTTCGATGTTGCGGGTACAACTGCTAAAGATGATGGCTTAGTGGTTCAAGCCTTCCAAGATGCGATTGCTGCCAGCGGATATTCAGCCCAAGAAGTCGTGAGAATGACGGAATATGTCAACGCCACTATGGGTCAGCGAAAGATAGATGTATTCACTCATCTATGTAACGGTGATCGCAAGCTGGCTGAAACCATGCATGAAGATTTCGTGTCCGCCTATAACTCCATAGTAAAGCGGGGAAATTTAGAAGAGTTTGAAGGAATTTCAGATTTCTTCCGATCATTGCGCGAACATGGGGTGGGGATAGGAATAACGACCGGCTTCCCCCGCGAAATCCTTGCACCTATTCTGGAAGGCCTCAACTGGAGTGAGTTGATCGATGTCTCCGTAGCGGCCTCTGAAGTACCGCAAGGCCGACCAGCTCCCGACATGATTTTTCGAGCAATCGAAATTTACAATCAGGTCAACGCAATGGAAATTACACCAGAACAAGTCGCAGTCATTGGGGATACACCTTCAGATGTGGAATCTGGATTAAGTGCTGGTGCCGGACTTGTTATTGCTGTGACGAGTGGCGCATTCGACCGCGCAGCGCTTCTTCCTCTCGGCGCTACGGAAGTTCTCGATTATTCAATCTCAGCTCTCAATCTGTTGATCGCATAAACAGTGCGAACTGTTAACCAAGCAGTCATTTAATTTCACCTCAATTACTATTTATTAGAAACCTTCTTGCGATGTGATTGCGCCACCAATCCATAAGGGGGATATATATGCGCAAGCGTATTCTTGGTGGAGTAATTGCGGCCACAATGGCAGCAGCTTCACTAGTTGCAACATCTGCAGCATCACATGCGGCAGTCGATTTTTCAAAGTGCACATCTCTTAAAGAGTGCGGCGGCATGGATGCTCTCGTAGCAGCTGCTAAGAAAGAAGGAAAGCTCAACGTCATTACCCTTCCTCGCGACTGGGCAAACTATGGCGAAGCAATGGATCTCTTCTC
>CAIXHZ010000115.1 GCA_903919375.1 uncultured Actinomycetes bacterium
GAATCACTCCCACCTGCAAGAACATAGATTTCATTATTAAAGTCTGGGATAACACTGCAAATAGCTCCTCGCTCGTAGTTTCTGATTCAAATACCAGCGGAAACAACTACAACACTTTTTCATCATTCCGCTTTAACTATGTAGATAGCGCAACTGCTATTACTTCAAAATCCAATGCCTATATCGATGTAGAAAATGCAACTGATACCTCGACGGGCACAACAGATCAATACGGCTCACTGCAGATCACCTTTGACCCCGATACCGTGGCTAACTTTGCCAATGCTCAAAGCGTCTACAAAATTACTGTGGAAACAGCGGTTCCTAACGCTAATAAGGATTAACGGTCTCGAATCTTGAAGCGAGATATTTTCGTCGGGGATCATGATGACATTCGTATTGAAGGCGAGTCACAATTTCCAGATTCTAAAGTTTTAATAACAGTCTCTAATGTCATGGGGGAGAAGTCGGCTCTCATCACGCCAGATCAAGTAATACCTTCCAAGGCCAAGATGTTTGTACAAGCTCCAAAAGAGCGCGTAGTCACTGGAGGCCAGGCAAAGAAGCGCAAGGCGACTGAAATTGTTAAGTACGTAGGATATTTACTGTCGGCAATTCTCATCTCTTTCTCCATTGCCTCAGCAACAGGAGCAATAAAAGCTCGCGTAGTTCTCACCGGTTCGATGGTCCCAACAATCAATCCAGGCGATGTGGTTATCTTGGCTAATCCAAAGTACACACCACCTCATATTGGCTCGATTGTGGCTTACACCGCCCGTCGATTCGATGGCACCGCCGTCGCAACTTTTACTCACAGAATTATTGGCGGAGATGCAAGTAGCGGCTTTATTGTCAAAGGTGATGCCAACCCTTCTCCGGATATCCAACGCCCCCGCATAAGCGACATATCCGGTGTTCAAATTTTGACTATTCGATATCTTGGCAAGGTTGTGACGCCGAAATCTTTGATTATTTTGGTCCCAGTGTTGGTGGGATTCTGGTTTATCTCCGATGCGCTAAAGAGTGAGCGCTAGATGAAATTCAAAATTATCGCATCGATGGCTCTGCTCTTTGCAGTACTTGCTCCATCAGCCGCTCTTGCAACCGATATCCCCATTCTGACCTGGGAGCGTGGGCGCATTCAGGAAGTAGTTCTTGGCGGAGGAGCGGTTCAAAATCATTGGACGGTAGAGCTCGTCGCTGGCGATGGAAGTGCGCAAACTTTTAGTGCAAGTGGAAAAAACCCTGCCGGATACATTGTCTATTCCTTAAACCTGCCGGGCAATTTTCCTCTGGGCGGTTACACCATCATCACAACGGGAACGGGTTCACCGACAACCACGGTTGCTGCCGTCCACGTCGTTGCTATGGCGCATTACGACGTAACTCAAGTGCCGCGCGATCTGACCTGGATTATTGCGATGATTGCATTTCTGACCGCGACCATCTCCGCCTTTAGAGCGCGCAAATACGCCGCACTTGAATTCCTGAGTACTCAAATTGCGCCATCGGGTCTTGAGGTTTATGACATCACCAATGAAAAAAGCCGATTAGCTCAGAGTTTTAAGCCATATGAACTTCGGATCAAAGCCATTGTCTCGTTGCGACCATCAC
>CAIXHZ010000116.1 GCA_903919375.1 uncultured Actinomycetes bacterium
GGACCAATGACGGAACTAATACTCATTACGGCTGTATCGACGGCATAGGTAGCGCGAAGCCAGTCATGGGGAACGGAAATTTTCCACAGTGGCCGGACTGAAAGATTTATTGGGGGAGCGCTAAAGCCCAGAACAAATGCGAGTAAGACGAGCAGGGTATTTCCGTGGGCATGGCCGAAGATGAAGAGCAAGGTGGAGTAGCCCGGAACCAAGATACGAAGTGGAATAAGAATGCCAAAGCGATCGCCAAGGCTGGATCTCGGTCCGGCGGTGAGGGCGCCCGCCAGCCCATTGAGACCAACAGCCAATCCTGCGGTAGCGATGGAGTGGGAGGCGTGCTGAACCTTGAAATAGATCGAGAGCGAGACCATGCCATAGGCCAACCGGCCAGGAAAGGCGCTGAGAAGCAGGAGTAGAGCCGGGCGATGCCGAAGGATCTGCCAGTAGGAGCTCATTTGCTGATCCTACGCTCACCAAAGTACCCTTGGCCCTTCACGGCAAAGCGCCGAGACGTGGATTTATCCATGACGACTTTCTATCCCTACGGAGAACCTTGACTTCACAAATTACAGTCAATGACATTGGCTCAGCAGAAGATTTCCTTGCCGCAATCGAAGGCACCATTAAGAATTTTAACGACGGAGATCTCGTCTCCGGAATCGTTGTACAAGTTGATCGCGAAGAAGTATTGCTCGATATCGGCTACAAGACCGAAGGTGTGATTCCATCACGCGAGCTCTCCATCCGCCACGATATCGATCCATCAGAGATCGTCTCAGTCGGCGATCGCGTCGAAGCACTTGTTCTCCAAAAGGAAGATAAAGAAGGTCGCTTGATCCTCTCCAAGAAGCGTGCTCAGTACGAGCGTGCCTGGGGCGAGATCGAAGGCAAGAAAGAGCGCGACGAAGTTGTCGTCGGAACTGTTATTGAAGTTGTTAAGGGCGGCTTGATCGTTGATATCGGTCTTCGAGGCTTCTTGCCAGCATCACTCGTCGAAATGCGTCGCGTCCGCGACCTCACACCATATATTGGTAAGCAGGTTGAAGCTCGTATTATCGAACTCGATAAGAATCGCAACAACGTTGTTCTCTCTCGTCGTGCCTACCTCGAGCAGACCCAATCTCAATCACGCACTGAATTTCTTAACCAGTTGCAGAAGGGTCAAGTCCGTACCGGAGTTGTCTCCTCAATCGTTAACTTCGGCGCATTCGTTGATCTTGGTGGCGTAGATGGTCTCGTCCACGTTTCTGAGCTCTCATGGAAGCACATCGATCACCCATCAGAGGTAGTCGAAGTCGGCGATGAAGTAACAGTTGAAGTTCTTGAAGTAGATTTCGAGCGCGAGCGTGTCTCACTCTCACTTAAGGCAACACAGGAAGATCCATGGCAGGCATTTGCTCGCACACATGCGATCAACCAAGTTGTTCCTGGTGAAGTCACCAAGCTCGTTCCATTCGGCGCATTTATCCGCGTCTTCGAAGGAATCGAAGGACTTGTTCACATCTCAGAGTTGGCAGAACGCCATGTTGAGATTCCAGAGCAGGTAGTACAGGTTGGCGATGAGCTATTCGTGAAGATCATTGATATCGATCTTGAGCGCCGTCGCATCTCCTTGTCATTGAAGCAAGCTAATGAAGGACACGAAGTTGAGATCGAAGCATTCGATCCTACTCAGTACGGAATGGCTGCTCGCTACGATGCTGAAGGCAACTTCATCTATCCTGAAGGTTTCGATGCTGATTCACAAGAATGGCGTCCAGGCTTTGAAGCACAGCGTGAAGAGTGGGAGCGTCAGTATGCTGAAGCTCAGACTCGCTTCCTCGCACACCGCAAGCAGAAGGAAGAAGCAAAGGCTGCAAATGCAGCTGCTGAAACTGCTGGCGATGAAGTGGTCGCGCAATAAGCAACCACTTTCTAGAGTTAAGGGCCTTGGCGAAAGCTGGGGCCCTTTTCATTTCTTCTCACGGGGCACTGATACTTCTGAGGACGAACTTTTTCACCCCACTAGATAGGCTTGGCCCATGTTGACGGTGGCACTGACGGGTGGAATTGGCTCGGGGAAATCCCTTGCGGGAGAATTCTTTGCTCAGTTGGGCGCGGTTGTTGTCGATTCCGATCAGTTAGCGCGAGATGTGATTGCCCGCGGGAGTGAAGGCTTCGACGAAGTTGTTCAGCGCTTCGGCGATGAGATTCTCATCGCTGGCGATATAAATCGGACGGCGTTAGGTGCCGTGGTATTTCAAGACTCGGCTGCTCGCAAAGATCTAGAAGCAATTACTCATCCTCGCATCCAGCGCGCCTTTGAGGAGGTCGTACGCTCAGCGCAGCCGCACGATATCGTCATCAATCAAATTCCCTTATTGGTCGAGACTCATGGCCGCTCCCGGTTCAATAAAGTGATCGCTATTACTGCCCCTCGTGAAATTCGAATGGCGCGCCTGCTTCTCCGTGGCATGAAGGTATCGGAGATTGAAAAGAGGTTAGCGTCGCAAGCAAGCGATGAACAACGTTCCGAAATCTCTGATTACCACATAGTTAACGATGGCCATGAAGACCACTTGCTCCGGCAAGTAGAAGAACTCTTCGAACTTTTCAAGATATTGACGAACCGAGAAGAACAATGAGGGCAATATCTGACCTCGAGCGCAAGCTCAATCCATTCCAGGTCATCAGTGATTATGTGCCATCGGGGGATCAGCCCCATGCAATTGCAGAGTTAGCTGCCCGAATCGATGCTGGCGAGAAAGACGTTGTCCTGTTGGGTGCCACGGGTACCGGAAAGTCAGCGACCACTGCCTGGCTGATCGAGAAGTTACAGCGACCTACACTCGTATTGGCGCCCAACAAAACACTTGCCGCCCAATTAGCTAATGAATTTCGCGAACTTCTACCCAACAATGCAGTTGAGTACTTTGTTTCTTACTACGACTACTACCAGCCTGAAGCATATGTACCGCAGAGCGATACCTTTATCGAAAAAGATAGCTCGGTAAATGCCGAAGTGGAACGTCTTCGCCACTCCGCCACCAACGCGCTTTTAACCAGACGAGATGTAATCGTGGTTGCGACAGTCTCCTGCATCTACGGACTTGGAACCCCACAAGAATATATCGATCGGATGATTCGCCTGAAAGTTGGGGATACGATCGAGCGAAACCAACTCTTGCGAAAGTTTGTGGATATTCAATACAAGCGAAACGATATGGCCTTTGAGCGAGGCACCTTCCGGGTTCGCGGCGATACAGTCGAGATCATCCCCATGTATGAAGAGTTCGCACTTCGCATTGAGATGTTTGGCGATGAAATTGAAAAGATGATGACACTCCACCCGCTTACCGGGGAGATCATCCGCGATGAAGAAGAGATGTATATCTTTCCGGCCAGTCATTACGCCGCTGGCCCAGAGACCATGAAGCGCGCAGTCTCCGAAATTCAGGTTGAGATGGAGGAGCGAGTCGATCTCTTCGAACGCCAGAATAAACTGCTGGAGGCCCAGCGCATTCGAATGCGAACCACTTTTGATATCGAAATGATCCAGCAGCTTGGCTTCTGTTCAGGCATCGAAAACTACTCTCGCCATATCGATGGTCGCGAAGCTGGATCACCTCCGAACTGCTTACTAGATTATTTCCCCGAAGATTTCCTTGTTGTGGTAGATGAATCGCACGTGACCGTTCCACAGATCGGAGCGATGTTTGAAGGCGATGCATCACGAAAGCGAACCTTAGTCGAGCATGGTTTCCGCCTTCCTAGTGCGATGGATAATCGGCCGCTTCGATTTGAAGAATTTCTCGAACGTAAGGGTCAGACGGTCTATCTCTCAGCGACGCCAGGAAAGTATGAGATGGAGAAGACTGGGGGAGAGTTCGTCGAGCAAGTTATTCGGCCAACTGGCTTGGTGGATCCGCAGATCATTATCAAACCCATCAAGGGTCAGATTGATGATCTCCTCAATGAGATCCGCATTCGAGCAGCTAAGAACGAGCGAATTCTGGTCACCACTCTGACCAAGAAGATGTCAGAAGATCTTACCGACTACCTGCAAGAACAGGGCGTTCGAGTTCGCTACCTTCACTCTGAAGTAGATACATTACGACGCGTTGAATTACTCCGTGAGCTCCGATCCGGTGAATACGATGTCTTGATTGGTATCAATCTCCTGCGCGAAGGTCTCGATCTCCCCGAAGTCTCTCTGGTGGCGATCCTTGATGCAGATAAGCAAGGTTTCTTGCGCTCGGCCACCTCTCTTATTCAGACCATTGGTCGCGCTGCCCGAAATGTTTCAGGCCAAGTACATATGTACGCTGATCAGATCACTCCAGCTATGGCACAAGCAATTGATGAGACCAATCGCCGACGCGAGAAGCAAGTTGCCTATAACGCCGAACGTGGAATTGATCCGCAACCATTGCGCAAGAAGATTGCCGACATTACAGATCTCATTACCAAAGAGGCAGATGACACGATGGCGATGGCCGTTGAATTGGCTCGAGGCTCTAAGAAGCGATCGAGCGCTATATCGGCTGGGCTCGAAAGCGCCTTAGCCGGGGCGCAATCCTTACCGCGCCAAGAGCAGATTGCGCTCATCGAGTCGTTGACTGAGCAGATGAAGGAGGCGGCAGCAGAGTTGGCCTTTGAATTAGCAGGTAGATTGCGCGATGAAATTAGAGAGCTCAAGAAGGAGCTCCGAGGCATGGAAGAGGCGGGCACATGAGCAAGGAGTTAGATCGCCTCATCATTCGCGGCGCACGCGAACACAATCTGAAGAATGTTTCACTTGATTTGCCACGAAATGCTTTGATCTGCTTTACGGGTTTGTCGGGATCGGGTAAATCTTCACTCGCCTTTGACACTATCTTTGCTGAGGGCCAACGTCGGTATGTGGAATCGCTCTCGGCATATGCTCGCCAATTTCTTGGTCAAATGGATAAACCCGATGTGGATTTCATCGAAGGCCTCTCACCTGCAGTATCGATTGATCAGAAATCAACCAACAGAAATCCGCGGTCAACAGTGGGAACAATCACGGAGGTTTACGACTACCTTCGTCTTCTATTCGCTCGCGCCGGCCGCCCCCATTGCCCGAATTGCGGCAAGCCCATCGCCAAGCAATCGCCTCAAAATATCGTTGACCAAATTTTGGCAATGCCGACCGGGACTAAGTTTCTTGTCCTTGCGCCGGTCATTCGAGAGCGCAAAGGTGAGTTCTTAGATCTTTTGAAAGACTTCACCATTCAAGGTTTCTCACGAGTACGCGTCGATGGTGTTGTGTATGCGATTGCTGATGTCCCTAAGCTAAAAAAGCAAGAGAAGCATACGATTGAAGTTGTTATTGATCGATTAACAGTAAAGAGTGAGTCCAAGACTCGACTCACCGACTCGGTCGAGACTGCACTTAAACTCGCAAGCGGTTTAGTCATCCTAGATTTTGTCGACCTTGCCGAAGGCGACCCAGAGAAAGAGAAGACCTTCAGTGAGCATATGGCCTGCCACGAATGCGAACTCTCATTTGAAGAGCTCGAGCCACGGTCATTCTCCTTTAACTCACCTTTCGGTGCCTGTCCTGATTGCACTGGTATCGGAACTAAATTAGAAGTAGATGAAGAGCTAGTCATTCCCGATGATTCACTATCCATTTATGAAGGCGCGATCGCGCCGTGGGCGGGCGGACATTCCTCTGAGTACTTCACTAGGTTGCTCGAAGCGTTAGCTACCGAGTTGAAATTCTCCCTCGATAATCCGTGGAAAAAGCTCTCGGTGAAAGCAAAGACGGCAATTCTTCAGGGCTGGGATTATGAAGTCCATGTGAAATATAAGAATCGTTATGGTCGAGTTCGCAATTACACGAGTGGCTTCGAAGGAGTACTTCCTTTTATTGAACGCCGCCATTCTGAGACCGATAGCGATTTCAGCCGAGATAAGTACGAGGCCTACATGCGAGAAACGCCATGTCCGGCTTGTAAAGGAACGCGACTCAAACCCGAAGTTCTCTCTGTGACTATTGGCGATAAGAGCATTGCCGAGATTTGCCAACTCTCGATACGCGAATGCGCCGCTTTCCTCAAGACACTCAAGCTCAACGCACGTGAAAAGCAGATTGCTGAACGAGTTCTCAAAGAGGTTCATGAGCGTCTGAGCTTCTTGCTCGATGTCGGCCTAGATTACCTCTCGCTCGAACGTCCCGCTGGAACGCTCTCAGGCGGAGAGGCACAACGTATTCGCCTAGCTACTCAAATCGGTTCTGGTCTCGTGGGCGTTCTCTATGTCTTAGATGAACCTTCGATTGGATTGCATCAACGCGATAATCGTCGTTTGATTGAGACGCTGACTCGTCTTCGCGACCTAGGAAATACCTTGATCGTGGTCGAACATGATGAAGACACAATTCGCACTGCAGATTGGATCGTTGATATCGGCCCAGGTGCTGGTGAGCATGGTGGAAAAGTTGTCTCATCCGGTGACTATCAAGCCCTCATCTCGGCTAAGGATTCCATTACTGGTGCCTATATGTCGGGACGAACATCCATCGCAATACCGGCACAGCGTCGCCCAGTTGATCTCAAGCGTTCCCTCACGGTGAAGGGCGCTAAGGAGAATAATCTGCAGAATATCGATGTGACTTTCCCGCTCGGAACTTTTGTTGCTGTATCAGGTGTGAGTGGTTCAGGAAAATCCACACTCGTGAATGACATTCTCTATTCCGTGATGGCAAATAAGCTCAATGGCGCGCGAATTGTTCCGGGTCGCCACAAGACCATCACTGGTCTAGATCACCTCGATAAAGTTGTTCACGTTGATCAGTCCCCGATCGGGCGTACCCCGCGCTCTAATCCCGCAACCTATACGGGTGTTTTTGATAAGGTTCGCGCTCTCTTTGCTGAGACTTCTGAAGCGAAAATACGCGGCTACCAACAAGGTCGATTCTCTTTCAATGTAAAGGGTGGGCGCTGCGAAAATTGTTCAGGCGATGGAACGATCACCATTGAAATGAACTTCTTGCCAGATGTCTATGTTCCTTGCGAAGTGTGTCATGGTGCGCGTTACAATCGAGAGACGCTCGAAGTCCACTATAAAGGTAAGACCATCGCTGAGGTCTTAGATATGCCGATTGAAGAGGCTTTTGGCTTCTTCGAATCGGTTCCTGCCATCGCACGTTATCTCAAGACTCTCAACGATGTCGGATTGGGCTATGTCCGACTCGGGCAGTCGGCGCCTACCCTTTCTGGCGGCGAGGCGCAGCGCGTCAAACTCGCAACTGAACTTCAGCGCCGTTCGACTGGACGGACCATTTATGTGCTCGATGAGCCAACAACGGGTCTGCACTTTGAAGATGTGCGCAAACTCCTCATCGTTCTCAATCGTTTAGTGGACACTGGTAATACTGTGATTGTGATTGAACATAATCTAGATGTCATCAAGTGTTCTGACTGGGTCATTGATATGGGTCCTGAAGGTGGCTCGGGTGGCGGCTTGGTCATCGCTGAAGGAACGCCCGAGGAGATCGCTCAAGTGAAAGCGAGCTATACCGGAACATTCCTCAAGGAGATCCTCGCTAAGGGGTAGCACGTTCTTATGACCGACCCTAAGAGTTATCGTCCAGAGAATATTCCGACCGACCCCGGTGTTTATCGTTTCTTCGATGAGAACGATCGAGTGATCTACGTGGGCAAGGCGAAAAATCTCCGCAATCGCCTGAACTCCTATTTTGGGAGCAATCTTTTGGAAAAGACCTATCGCATGGTTCATACCGCCGTGCGAGTGGATTGGACCATTGTTAACACGGAGATCGAAGCGCTCCAACTCGAATTCACGTGGATTAAATCCGAGAATCCGCAATTCAACATTCAGTTTAAGGACGATAAGTCTTACCCATATTTGGCAGTCAGCTTGGGGGAGGAGTTCCCTAAGATGTTTATCTCTCGTGCCAAGAAACGGCCAGGGGTTACCTATTTTGGACCCTACGCACATGCTTGGGCGCTGCGAAGTACCTTTGATGTACTCCAAAAGCTCTATCCAATAAGAACTTGTAGCGATTCCAACTTTGAACGAGCTCGTAAATCCAAACGACAGTGTCTGCTCGGCGATATCGGCAAATGCCTTGCGCCCTGTGTGGAGTGGGTTTCACCGGAAGAGCACAAGCGAGTGGCTAAAGAGTTGGTGGCGTTTGTCGATTCCAATCCGGATGATATTGAGCTCCAGCTCGAACGAGATATGGCGCAAGCCTCAGAGCGGGAAGAGTTTGAGAAAGCTGCAAAGATTCGCGATCAATTGCATGCGCTGCGAAAATCATCAGAGACGGCAGGTACTTTCTTAAGCCAGAACTTCTCTGCCGACCTGATAGCCAGCTATGAGGAAATCACCCACGTGGGAATCACCATGTTCTCCGTGCGCTTCGGGCGAGTAATTGGATCTCGATCGTGGATTATCGATCGCGCCGATGTTCTCGAAGGGGAGAGCGTGATTGAAGCCGCGCTGATGCGCATTTACGCCGATCTCACTCCAGCAAAGGAAATTTTGGTCGATTCGTTACCTGAGGATGAAGCGACAATTGTTCAATGGCTGCGAGATCGGGCTGGCTTTGCTGTCTCGCTGCATCAACCGCAGCGCGGCGAGAAAGCAGAAGTAATCGCTACCGTCAAACGCAACGCTCATCAAACTCTTATCCAATACCTCTCCAAGCGCTCTAGCGATGCAGCCGTGAGCGGTCGAGCGCTCGAGGAGATTGCTAGCGCTCTCGATCTTCCTGAACTTCCACTTCGCATTGAATGTTTTGATATTTCCAATATCCAAGGCACTTCGATGGTGGCATCAATGGTGGTCTTCGAAGATGGCCAAGAGAAGAAGAGTGACTATCGCCGCTTTGCTATCGATGATGAGGCTGGTTTCGATGACACTCGAGCGATGCATCATGTCTTAACTCGTAGACTCAAGCGCTACCTTGCCGATCGAGAAGTCGATCACGATGAAGTCAATGAACTCGGGGGAGCGAAACCTCGATTTGCCTATCCACCGCAATTGATCGTCGTCGACGGTGGGGCACCGCAAATTGCAGCTGCCGCTCGCGCGCTAGCCGAATTGGGTATTTCAGATATTGCGCTCTGTGGATTGGCCAAGCGATTGGAAGAGGTCTGGATTCCCGATAGCAAGGATCCAATCATCTTCGCCCGGCATAGCGAAGGCCTCTACCTACTCCAACGTATTCGCGATGAGGCTCATAGATTTGCCATTAACTTCCACCGCAGCAAGCGTTCCAAATTGATGCTGGAGTCACTCTTTGATGACATTGCCCAGCTCGGTCCTACGCGTCGCAGCGCCTTGTTGGAGAAATTCGGCACAATGGCAGCCCTGCGCAAAGCATCTTTAACGGAGATCGCCAGTGTTCCGGGCATCGGCGAGAAGACCGCTGCAATCATCTCCGAGGCACTGACCAAGATTTCCGCCCCGCAGCCCCACATTGATATGAGCACCGGAGAGATCCAGGGTTAAGATTTTGCCATGGCATCCAATGAAGTAGTCGTAATCTCGGGAATGAGTGGTGCGGGTCGCTCTACCATCGCACATGCCATGGAAGATTTGGGTTGGTATGTGGTGGATAATTTGCCGCCAGCTCTACTTCCCAACCTCTGCGAGATGGCAGCAAAGAGTGCAACCTCTATCGCTGTTGTGATCGATGTACGGGGCCGTCAATTCTTTGACGATCTCAATCGGGCGCTAGCCGATGTCGCGGATTCTGGAATTGCCAGACGCGTTCTCTTTGTTGATGCGGCCGACGATGTCCTGGTTCGGCGCTTTGAAGCCACTCGCCGCCCCCACCCCCTTCAAGGCAATGATCGAATTGTTGATGGAATTGCTAAAGAACGTGAACGTCTTCAAGAACTTCGATCGATTTCAGATGTTGTTATTGATTCATCAGCACTTAATATTCACCAGTTAGAAAAGAAAGTCTCTGAACTTTTTGCAGACTCTGAAACAGGAGATTTGCGAGTGACGGTCCTCTCCTTCGGTTACAAATACGGAATTCCAGTTGATGCAGATTTGGTCATGGATTGTCGCTTTATCCCCAACCCTCATTGGATCCCCGAACTGCGCCCCCAGACTGGTCTAGATCCTGCGGTGCGGGCCAACGTTTTGGAGAGCGAGAACGTGCAAGATTTCTTGGGGAAGTATCAAGCGCTCTTCGAGACTATGGCCACTGGATTTATTCGCGAGAATAGAAAGTACCTCACACTGGCCGTGGGTTGCACAGGCGGAAAACATCGAAGCGTGGCGATCGCAGAGGAGCTCTCACTTCGACTCAATGGAATTGTGCATGGGTCAGGCAAGAAGATTTCATCGCATAGCGCACACCGAGATCTGGGCAGAGAGATTTAATTGTCTACCAGTGCACCTCGTGTTGCCGCTTTAGGTGGCGGTCATGGTTTGGCCACGACTTTAACGGCGCTTCGTTCATTGACCCACGAGATCACGGCAATTGTGACCGTTGCAGATAATGGGGGATCCAGTGGGCGGCTTCGCAACGAGTTCGGATCACTTCCGCCTGGCGATCTGCGTATGGCACTTGCAGCCTTATGCGCTGATGATGATTGGGGGCGCAGCTGGGCCGAGCTCATGCAATATCGATTTACCAGCGAGGGCGATATGGCCGGCCACGCAGTGGGCAACCTACTTTTAGCCGCGTTGTGGAACATGGATGGTGGGAAAGTTGCCGCACTCGATAAAGTGGGCGAACTCCTTAAGGTTGTAGGTCGAGTCTTGCCTATGGCGCTCGATCCATTAGATATTGAAGGTACTTTCCTTCGTAATGGCGTCCGCGAAATAGTTCGTGGCCAAGTTCAAGTTGCGACCGCTTCGGGCAAGATGCAATCGCTGCGACTCATCCCCGAAAATCCCGAGCTATGTCCTGAATCCCTTGCGGCAATTGCGCAGGCGCAATGGATAACGCTGGGGCCTGGTTCCTGGCTCTCCAGTGTCATGCCACATCTACTTCTGCCCGAACTGGGCGCAGCGATTGCCGCGTCGCCCGCGCGAAAAGTAATGATTTTTAATATGCCAGAACATTCGTCACAGGATGAATTTGCGGGTTTCTCGCTGGCGGAGCATCTTGAATTGGTTCTGCGATATCTGCCGAACCTTGATTTGGCATATGGAATAGTCGATCCATCGGCGCTTGGATCTGATTCAAACCTTCAAGTAATGATTGAGAGATTGGGTGGCGAATTGATCATCGCCGATCTCGCTGATGCAAAGAATCCCCAACATCATGATCCAAAGAAATTAGCATCGACTTTCAGCCACATTTTCCGCTGAACCCTGCTTAGATTGCCCACATGGCAATGACAGCATCAGTGAAAGACGAACTCAGCCGTCTCTCCGTTACAAAACCGTGCTGCCGAAAGGCCGAAGTCTCAGCGCTTTTACGATTCGCCGGTGGACTTCATATTTCAGCAGGCAAGATTGTGATCGAAGTAGAACTCGACACGGCACAGAGCGCCAGACGCCTTCGTAAAGATATTGCTGATGTCTTTGGTCATGACTCCGAACTCTCCGTGCTATCGCCAAGTGGAATTCGCAAAGGAAGCCGCTATGTTGTGCGCGTTACCTCTGATGGAGACGCGCTTGCTCGCCAGACCGGCTTAATCGATGCACATAATCGCCCCATCCGCGGATTGCCGCCCCAAGTTGTCTCCGCTGGAATCTGTGATGCGGAAGCAGCATGGCGGGGCGCATTCTTGGCGCATGGTTCTCTCACAGAACCTGGACGTTCTTCCGCACTCGAAATTACTTGCCCAGGCCCTGAAGCAGCCCTTGCCTTAGTGGGTGCAGCTCGTCGCCTTGGAATCACAGCAAAAGCGCGCGAAGTACGTAATGTTGATCGAGTGGTCTTGCGCGATGGCGATGCCATCGGCGCGCTCTTGACTCGACTCGGCGCGCACGAGAGTGTGCTGGCGTGGGAAGAGCGCCGGATGCGCCGCGAAGTTCGCGCTACCGCCAATCGCCTTGCTAATTTTGATGATGCCAACTTGCGTCGATCAGCACGCGCCGCAGTTGCCGCTTCTGCTCGCGTTGCTCGAGCAATGGAAATTCTCGGACCTCAGATTCCTGACCACCTGAAAGAGGCGGGGGAGTTGCGCATCAACCATGGGCAGGCGAGTCTGGAAGAATTGGGCTCACTTGCTACCCCGCCCATGACCAAAGATGCGATCGCTGGCCGAATCCGACGCCTGCTCGCGATGGCCGATAAGCGCGCCCACGACTTAGGTATTCCGGATACTGAAGCGGGCCTAAGCCCTGATTTATTGGGTTAATTCCTACTGAGAAGTACTCTGGTCACAAATACCCTCTCTGATAGGGTTATCCCCATCACAATGTTGTGGTTAGGGCGCTTATTTTCCGCCCTCATAACCCTTTAAAAAATTAGCGAGGTTTACCGTGGTACGTGTTGGAATTAATGGATTTGGTCGAATTGGCCGTAACTTCTTCCGCGCAGCTCTTCTCTCAGGCGCAGATATTGAAATCGTGGGCATCAATGATCTCACTGATAACGCAACCCTTGCTCACCTATTGAAGTATGACTCGATCCTCGGTCGACTTGGCTTGCCAGTGACCTATACCGATGACTCCATCACCGTTGGCGGAAAGACCATCCGCGTCTTTGAAGAGCGCGATCCTGCTAATTTGCCATGGGGCGAAGTCAAGGCAGATATCGTTATTGAATCGACAGGGTTCTTTACCAAGGCATCAGATGCTGCCAAGCACATTGCCGGTGGAGCTAAAAAAGTTATCATTTCAGCACCTGCCACCGATGAAGATATCACCATCGTTATGGGCGTAAACCACAAGGACTACGATGCTTCCAAGCACAATGTCATCTCAAATGCATCATGCACAACTAACTGCCTTGCTCCTATGGCTAAAGTCTTGGATGAAGAATTCGGAATTGTCCGCGGTCTTATGACAACAATCCACGCCTACACAAACGATCAATCACTTATGGACGCTCCACACAAGGACCTCCGTCGTGCTCGCGCAGCTGCGCTCTCTATCATTCCTTCCTCAACTGGTGCTGCTAAGGCGATCTCACTCGTACTTCCTAACCTCAAGGGCAAGCTCGATGGCTTCGCGATGCGCGTTCCAGTCCCTACCGGTTCGGCTACAGACCTCACTGTCGAATTGGCTAAGCCTGCAACTGCAGCTGAGATCAATGCCGCAATGAAGAAGGCTTCTGAAGGCGCACTTAAGGGCTTCCTCAGCTACACCGAAGACCCCATCGTCTCTGCCGACATTGTCACAGACCCAAGCTCATGTATCTTCGATGCTCAACTCACCAAAGCGATCGGCACAACCGTTAAGGTTGTCGGTTGGTATGACAACGAGTGGGGCTATTCAAACCGTCTGGTTGACCTCGTTGGTCATATCGGCGCCAAGCTCTAAGTAACGGATTTCATTTACATATGAATATCCCTCACCTCGAGTCAATCGATGTTCGTGGAAAGCGAGTCTTACTTCGCTGCGATCTCAATGTGCCGCTGAAGGATGGCGTCATTACTGATGATGGTCGAATTAAGGCTTCGCTTCCCACAATTAACTATTTAGTCGCACAAGGTGCTCGCGTAATTATTACCGCGCACCTGGGTCGCCCGAAAGGCGAACGTAAGCCCGAGCTTTCACTCGCACCGGTTGCTATCCGGCTCAGCGAACTACTGGGCAAGCCAGTGGGGTTCTCACCAGAGATTGTGGGCGCACAAGGCGCTGTATCGGCACTCCATGCGGGCGATATTCTCTTACATGAGAATATTCGTTACGAAGCAGCCGAGACCAGCAAAGATGAATCAGAGCGCGCGGTTTTAGCCAC
>CAIXHZ010000117.1 GCA_903919375.1 uncultured Actinomycetes bacterium
ACAGGTAGATCTCTACGACCAGGCCAATGCATCTCGAGTGCGCGGAAAGATCTATTCGGGTTTTGGTGGTTCGACTGACTTTATCGTCGGATCCCTGCACTCTCGCGGCGGTCAATCTTTCATGGCGCTACCGTCATGGCACGAGAAGAGTGCGACCTCCACAATCGTGCCGTTGCTAGATGTACCGGTTACGAGTTTTCAGCACTCCTATG
Source organism: uncultured Actinomycetes bacterium (assembly GCA_903919375.1). GTDB lineage: Bacteria > Actinomycetota > Actinomycetes > Nanopelagicales > Nanopelagicaceae > AAA044-D11. The sequence continues at coordinate 213 of CAIXHZ010000117.1, forward strand.
TTGTCACCGAAAATGGCGTGGCGGCGTGCTTTGGTAGATCCCAAAAAGAGCAGGCACTTAATTTGATCGAGTTTGCTGCCAGACCAGAAGCGCAAGCTTCGCTACGAAAGAGCGCTATCGATATGGGGATTATTTAATTAGCGACGAGTCGCAGTAGTAAAGCGAGGTCGCCCAGCTAAATCTTGATGGAGCGCGATCGCCTCAAACTCCGGATTAAGTGCATGCGCGATCAGTGCGCCTTGCGCCTCGTGATGTTCAATTGCAAAGAGTCCGCCACTCTTCAGTAAGCGCGCAGCTGCTTCAATAAATAGCGCAGGGATTTCCATCCCATCTCCATCGCCACCGATCAAGGCAAGGGTAGGCTCGAAGGCGAGCTCCGGCGGCAAGATATCGCCAGCGGGAATATATGGCGGATTTGCCACTACGACATCGGCTTTCACGCCAGGCAAGGCTGTTGCGGCATCCTCTACTACCACTCGAATATCAAGGTCATGCTTGGCAATATTTTTTTTCAGCCAAACCGCGGCTTCAGGAGATTTCTCGACCGCGATCACATGGACCCGTCGCTTGCCTGCCGTCTCTGAGGCGATAGAAAGAGCGATTGCGCCAGTGCCCGAACCCAGATCAATAACGCTAATGGGATCAACGAAGCGACCAAGTTGATGAAGTACTTCATCGACTAGTGATTCGGTTTCGGGGCGGGGAATCAATACGCCGGGTCCAACGTCATATTCCAAGTAGCGAAAAGGCGCACTTCCGACAATGTATTGGGTGGGAGTTCCGGTCAATCGCTCAGAGATTGCTTTTGAAAACTGTTCCGAGATGATTTCATATTCGGCCGCAGGTAGATCGAAACTTTTGGCATGTAGCTCCATGCGTCCGACGCCCAAGAAATGAGCAAGCAGGAGCTCGGCATCCACGGCAGAGATATCGCTTGCGGCAAGTTGGGATTTACCTGCTACGAGTAACTCTTTAATGCTCACCTGAAGCCAATCGAGAGGCCTTGTCGGCTTCCAAGAGTGCGTCAATCACGGCATCGAGCTCGCCATTCATGACGGAATCTAAATTATTTGCTTTGTAATTGACGCGGTGGTCGCTCAACCGGTTTTCTGGGAAATTGTAGGTGCGAATACGCTCGGAACGATCGACAGTTTTTACCTGTTGCTTTCGAGCAGCCATGGCCTCTGCATCTGCCGCCTCTTGGGCTGCTTGCAACATGCGAGCACGCAAAATTCGAAGCGCTGACTCTTTGTTCTGCAATTGTGATTTTTCATTCTGGCAGGAGACCACGATTCCGGTAGGAATATGTGTGATGCGCACCGCGGAGTCAGTGGTGTTTACTGATTGTCCGCCTGGGCCAGATGAACGAAATACATCGATACGCAAGTCATTCATATTGATATCCACATCGACCTCTTCTGCTTCTGGCAAAATCAATACGCCAGCTGCGGAAGTATGAATACGTCCTTGTGATTCGGTCTCTGGAACGCGCTGCACGCGGTGCACGCCGCCTTCAAATTTAAGTTTGGAGTATGGATGCATGCCAGCCTCCATGGTGCCCTTGGCTTTAATCGCCATGGTGACATCTTTATAGCCACCCATTTCAGAATCGGTGGTTTCAATAAGCTCAGTTTTCCAGCCCGACTTTTCGGCGTAGCGCTGATACATGCGCAAGAGATCGCCAGCGAAGATTGCCGACTCATCTCCGCCCGCACCTGCCTTGATCT
>CAIXHZ010000118.1 GCA_903919375.1 uncultured Actinomycetes bacterium
CGGCGTACTCCTTCACAGTCACCTGGATCATCGCTACTTTTATCCAGAAGACGATCGGATTCCGCACCTGTGAGAGAACATGTTCGACATGCGTTCCTGCTTCGCGAATCGCAAGTTCTTCACCAATACAGAAAATGGGCGTAATCTCATTCGCGAGAGCTGCCTTTATCTTCTTATTGATCAGCGCATCACTTTCGCCATGAATCGCGCGTCGCTCAGAATGCCCGACTGCCACATATGAGCAACCAAGCTTTGCCAACATCGATCCAGAAATATCTCCAGTAAATGCACCGCTCGCATCAGGTGAGAGATCTTGGGCGCCATAGGTCAAGCGAAGTCGATCACCATCTACCAGAGTTTGAATCGAGCGGATATCGGTGAACGGTGGAAGCACTGTGACATCTACTGCGTCGTAATCCTTATCATCGAGTGAATATGAGAGCTTCTGGGCAACAGCAATCGCCTCAAGGTGATTGAGATTCATCTTCCAGTTACCAGCGATAAGTGGCTTACGCATGTAAAACTCCCTTTACAAGTATTGACGAATGAATTCGATGGGACGGTAATTACTGAAGAGCGATAATGCCAGGAAGTTCCTTGCCTTCGAGATACTCCAATGAAGCTCCACCCCCGGTGGAGATGTAACCAAACTGAGAGTCTTGGAAGCCCAGCTTGCGAACTGCAGCAGCTGAGTCGCCCCCGCCAACTACAGAGATGCCAGAAACTTTGGTGAGCGCGGCTGCGACTACCTGGGTTCCGTGCGCGAAATTAGGGAATTCAAAGACGCCCATGGGGCCATTCCAGAATACGGTTTTGCAGCTCTCAATTGCCCGAGCAAATGTGGCAGCAGTTTCAGGTCCGATATCCAAACCCATTTGATCAGCTGGAATTGAATCTGCTGAGACTGTGGTGGGTGTTGCATCAGCAGAAAATGCTGGCGCTACAACAATGTCGGTAGGTAGAAGAATCTCGACACCGAGAGTTTTTGCTCGTTCCAATAGTTCTGTGACGGTAGGAATGAGATCAGTCTCCACAAGTGAAGTTCCAATCTCTTTTCCTTGAGCCGCTAAAAATGTGAAGAGCATTCCGCCACCGATCGCCAAGATATTTACCTTGTCGAGCAAATTGGAGATTACGCCAATTTTGTCGGAGACTTTTGCTCCACCGAGAACTACGCCATAAGGGCGAGCGGGATCTTGAGTAAGTTTTTTGAGTACTTCAACCTCAGCGGCTACTAAGTAACCAGCTGCATGTGGGAGCAACTTCGCTACGTCGTAGACAGAAGCATGCTTGCGGTGAACTGCGCCGAAACCATCGCTGATAAATACATCGGCATAAGAAGCGAGTTCGGTGGCTAAAACCGCGCGCTCTGATTCATCTTTGCTGGTCTCGGCTGCTTCGTAACGAATATTCTCAAGTAAGAGAATATCGCCCGCATGGAGTGCCGATACAGCGCCTTGTGCGCCCACGATCTCTGGTGAGAACGCCACTGGCTTGCCCAGAAGTTCGCCGAGTCGGATAGCCACCGGTGCGAGTGAAAGCTCGGGCTTACGTTCGCCTTTCGGGCGACCCAGATGCGCGGTAATAATTACCCGAGCACCTTGTGCGACTAAATAATTAATTGTGGGAAGCGAAGCCTTAATTCGACCATCATCAGTAATGACGCCATCCTTCAGCGGCACATTGAGATCGCAGC
>CAIXHZ010000119.1 GCA_903919375.1 uncultured Actinomycetes bacterium
CATATGCCGCAGGAACTGGCGGGGCCGGAAATGTTCCAACACAGAACAGCATTCTCGAAGGACTCACATTTACCGTTGCTAATGCAAGCACAATAAGCAAATCTGGATACACATTCCTAAAATGGAATAACGGTACCTACGACTATAACCCTGGCGACACTTATTACGTAGGACCAGCTTCTAGCCCAATAACTTTAACTGCACAATGGATCGCTGGTTATGGAGTGACCTACACTGCGGGTGCTGGATCAGGAAGTGCTCCTACCGATTCAAGTACTTATTCAACAAGTGACACTTTTGTGATCCTTGATGGAAGTTCTCTGAGTTATTCAGGCTACACATTTAATGGTTGGTCGGACGGAACAAATCTTTATGCAGTCGGAGATATTTATACGGTAGCAAGTACCGCGATAACTTTCACAGCACAATGGCAAGCCAATCCATCTTCGTCAGGCACTGGACGAGTAAGAGAAGTAGAAGAGTTAACTCATTCGACATCTTTAAGCTCAAAGATTGTACAAATTGAAGTTTCATTTAACGAGGATAAGAAAACTGCTTTGAGTTATTTCAACGCCGTTCAAAATCCAACTAAGAGCGCAACCTCTGCACCTTCCGCCTCTCAGATTCAGAGTGTTTCAACTGGCCTATCCATAAATACACAATCTGCCCATACTAATTCGCTTCAGCCCGCAACAATTTCCTTACCTTCTTCAAATATTGTTCTATCAGATCTAGTTGTCCAACAACTCGCAAAGCAAGCTACCATTGTCGCGACCTCTGATGGAATAAAAGTTACCCCTGTCGCGGGATTCACTGGAAACCTAGTTGTTCCTACTGTTGCAACGATCAATGGCGAACAAATAATTGTGCTGAATAATGTGGTTGTAAATCCAGTAGCACCTGTTGGAATTGGGTTCGCCCCGGTCTCAGTAAATAAGAGTGCTATCTCATGGGCGCCATCAGTATCTCAAGTCGTTTCCTATGAAATTCAAATTAACGGTAAGACGGCGTGCCAAACAGTATCGACGAGTTGCCCAATACCAGCTTTGATTGGACCAAACTCAAAGGTAACTATCACTGCTCTAGGCAATGATCAGACCACTTCGGACCCTGGAGTGATTCCTTACAATGCCACGGCACCAATACCAGCTTTGAAAGTTAACTTCGCCACTGCCTCCTCCAAAATAACTGAAGCGCAAAAAGCAGAGATCAGATCAATTTCTCGTGTTATAAAAAATCAGGGCTTTACTCGATTGATCGTTAATGGCTTCACCGATGCAAGAGGTGGCGCAGAACTTAATGCAGTCCTAGCTCAAGCACGCGCAAAATCAGTAGCGCAATATATGCAGAAATTCATTCCGGAGATTAAAGTAAAAGTTGGGGCGCTTGGATCTAAGAATGCTCTGGGCTCGAACTCCACCTCACAGGGCCAGGCACTTAATCGAAGAACAGAAATCGCTACCTGGTAATCCAAATCCATTAGTAATTTACGATTCAAAAAGATTGTAGGCTTGTGGAATGTTAGGTGGAATCAACAACGGTCTTTTCTTCCAAGGCTTTGGTGGTTTCTTCGCCCTATTGATATTTATCCCATTACTTCGTTGGGTCTTCGAGACCCCAAAGGCCAAGTCCGAGAGAATTGAACGCAGTAGAGTGAAGAAGTCACTTCGAAGGCTGAAGGCTAAATAGAGGTTATCGCTTTAAAACAACTAGGTTGAAATTTCGAAATACGCTAGATTCAACGGCGGTTCCAATCAATGAAACCTTAGCGCTAATAGTTTGTTGTCCTTGAATGATGGGCACCCAGGTGCATGAGACAGTTTTACTTGATGTCTGGAGCGAACCGCACCTATTGATTCTTCGATTTTGATAGTAAAAAGTAACTAATCCATCCCCAAATCCAGTTAGGGAAGAAGTCAAAGTAACGTTTCGAACGTTTCTTGATGGGAGAGGAAGTTGTTAGCGAAACATTCCGAATCAACGTATTAGCCATGTTCTGTTGGATTTGTGCTTGGGTGAGTGCCGACCCATAGAGAGATGCTGGACCAATCCCACCCGCAAAGTAACGGGAACTATCCCGCGGGTCTCTGCCCAAAGCCAAATCAGGATGGGTTGAAGAAGTTGGGATTGAGGTTGCAGTTGTGGAGGCGCAAGTATTTCCGTTCACATAAAAAGTACCAGTAGAAGTACCTGAATTATCCTTTCTTGAAAATCCTACATACATCCAAGTGTTTGCAGTTATTGTGCAGGTGTCAGTAAATTGAAACCCATAACTTGTCCCAAAATCCCAGTAATACAACTTTGAATTTGAGATTTCAAAGACTGATTCATTTGTAGCCCCGTATCTATTAATGGTGAAGAGATATTGTTCAGCTGTGATGGATGTGGGATTTATCCACATCAAAACTGTAAAATCCTTTGCCGGAATTGGTGTAGAAGTTGTGGAATCGATTTTTCCAGTCGAACTCGCGCCAGACAAAGATAAATAACCACCATTTCCCGAATTAAAAGTGGGTGTCGTCGAGAAAGTCATGGTGTCGGGTGAACTTGGACCCAGGTCATAGAGGTAATTTCCACTCCCCGGATAACTTGCCGGATCTGCGGGATCTATATGCCAAAGCAGATTGGTTGTAGAAACAACTGGAGCTGCAGCATATGTGAAATTCGTGGTTACGAAAATAAGTCCGATCGTCATAAAACCGAGGATGAGGTTTCGACGCATACCTAAATCCTAACGCGGTTATGGCACAGAATTTAAGTCAATCCACCAGCAATAAAAACGAGATGTATATTGCGCTTAGAACCGCCAGAAAAGTATAAAATCTCGGAGTGAAAACAAGGGTTAGATCCAAGCCGATCATTACCCAAATCTCTTTCTCCTTAATTATTTCGTTCCTAATTGGCTCCTTGAGTTCAAGTGCGAATGCGGTTTCTGCCCCGACAATTACTTCACTCAGCGTTACCTCAGCTACGACTTCGGGTGGGACTGTTACAGTCATTACCGGATGTTCTTCTAAGTCAACGACTGGGACAAGTCCAAATTATTCAGCAACTTGTTTTTGGAAGCCGATTCTCCAAGGGCCCCAAACTGTTTCGGCGCTATTCACTCCAACAGATATTTCATATGGCATCGCAACTTCTCCCGCCACAACCGTTTATGTTCTTAAGCGAAGTACGCCAAGATAACCCTCATTTTTATTCTTTTCGAGGCTAGTGATACGCGTAAAAGTACTTTCGAACTCCTAGTAGATTCGCGTTCTTAATGAGATAACTGCCGCCCTCGTAGTCCAATGGCAGAGACAGAGGACTTAAAATCCTTCCAGTGTCGGTTCGAGTCCGACCCGGGGCACCAGCAAGAAAGTCCAATCTGAGTAGGCTTCAGTCAACTACAGATTAAGGAACCCCAATGAAGCGCGTTCTCGTTACAGGTGCATCGGGCTACGTCGGTGGACGATTGATCAAAGAGCTTTTGCTAAAAGGTTTCACGATTCGCATCATGGTTCGCGATATTCGCAAAGTGTCGAGTCAACCCTGGTTTTCCCAAGTAGAGGTTGCGCAGGCAAGTGCCGAGAATCCGCAGGAGTTAGATTCGGCGTTAAAGGATATCGATACCGCTTTCTATTTAATCCACTCAATTAATACAGGCACTAATTTCGATGAGACTGAGTCGCGCATCGCGAAGAACTTTGCCGAAGCTGCCGAACGCCAAAAGGTCAGCCAAATTATCTACCTCGGTGGAATTGCTAACGACAAAAACATTTCCAAGCATTTGAAATCCCGAGCACAGACTGGGCTATCACTTGCTTCAACAGCAGTTCCTGTTATGGAAATTCGCGCGGGAATAATTATCGGATCAGGTTCGGCTAGTTTTGAAATGCTTCGCCACCTCACTCATCGACTTCCCATAATGACGACTCCCAAATGGGTATTGAATCGCACGCAACCGATCGCAATTCGAGATGTACTCTGGTATCTCGTACAGGCTGGATCACTCACATCCCCGATCTCCGGAGTATTTGATATTGGTGGCCCAGAAATTCTCACCTATGAAGAGATGATGCAGACTTTTGCGAAGATTTCTGGCCTGCGTAAGCGATGGATTGTAAAGATTCCGGTTCTTACACCTGCGCTCTCCTCGCTGTGGATTGGCTTAGTAACACCAGTGCCTACGTCGATTGCCAAGCCGCTCGTAAATTCACTGATTAGTGAAGTGGTTGCAGATCCTCACCACTCTATTGATTCAATTATTCCGAGGCCAGCTCACGGACTTATTCCATTGGCAACTGCCATTGAATTGGCGCTCTCCAAAATTTCTAGCAATGACGTTATGACGCGTTGGTCAGATGCGAATACGCCAACAGCGCCGTGGGCGAAAGCACAGAGCGATCCATCATGGTCCGGTGAAAAGAATTATGTCGATCGACGAGTGGTGTTCACCGATGTGCCTGCTGAAAATGTCTGGGCTGCGATTGAGAAAATTGGTGGCGATCAAGGGTGGTATGGAGCGGGCTATCTCTGGTACTTACGCGGTTTGCTGGATCGCATGTTAGGCGGTGTGGGATTACGCCGCGGACGCAGAGATCCCATTCATTTACGGGTCGGTGACTCGTTGGATTTTTGGCGGGTGGAGGAAATTGTTCCCGGAGCTAAGTTGCGACTCTATGCTGAAATGATTTTGCCTGGGAAAGCGTGGTTGCAATTTGAGGTATCTCACAAGAATGGCAAGACAGAGGTAATTCAGGAAGCCTCATTCTCACCGCGCGGCCTCGGGGGACAGATGTATTGGCTCGTCGTCTCGCCATTCCACTCGTTGATTTTTCCCACCATGATCCGCAATATCGTTAAAGAGGGTAGGCGGGCTCGCACGGCCGCGTAGGAGCGGTGATTATCGGACTGTGGCTGGGTCATGCACAGCGGGCTATACTTTGGTTAGTTCTCGGGGTCGGTGTAATTCCGAACCGGCAGTTAAAGTCTGCGACCCGTTGGCAGCCAGCTAACGGTGGATTTGGTGAAATTCCAGAACCGACGGTTAAAGTCCGGATGAAAGAGAGCTATTAGGGCGCGATTTTGCGTGCTCTAGTGCGCTATTCCTTTTGCGCAATTAGCCCCGGGCTTTTTCAACCGGAGGCGTCATGGACAAGCAGATCACAGCGGCGATGCAACGCGCTGTGCTGTTGGCTGCTCAAGGAGCCGGTCGTACTGGGTCTAACCCAGTAGTGGGCGCGGTCATTATTGATGCCCACGGCAAAGTTATCAGTGAAGGTTTTCATGCGGGTGGCGATCACGCCGAAGTGGTTGCGATCAAGAACGCACCATCAATTCCCGTCAATTCCACGATTGTCGTAACACTCGAACCATGCAATCACACCGGTAAGACTGGTCCATGCACCGAGGCGATTATCGATGCTGGCATTAAGAACGTGATCTTCGCACTCCGTGACCCTAATCCCGTTGCAGCTGGGGGTCGCGCTCGGCTTGAAGCCGCGGGTATTAATGTCATTGAAGGACTTTTAATTAATGAAGCTCGCTTCGTAAATCGCGCTTGGCTTAGCGTCGTAGAGAAGCGTCGTCCCCTTTTCATCTGGAAGGTAGCAGCAACGCTTGATGGTAAATCTGCTGCGGCAGATGGCACATCAAAGTGGATTACTTGCCCAGAATCTCGTACTTACGTCACAGGACTTCGCCGCCGCAGTGATGCCATCTTGGTGGGCACCGGGACTGTCATTGCCGATGACCCTGAATTGATTCCGCACGATGATGCGGGTGACACAAATCCGCTTCGAGTAGTTGTGGGGGAGCGATCGATTCCTGCTGGCGCAAAAATTCTGGATTCGCGCGCCGAAACTCTCCATCACCAATCACGCGACTTTGATACCTTGATCGAAGAACTTATGAACCGAGGAATTAAAGAAGTTTTAGTAGAGGCTGGACCGCAGCTTGCAACAGTAATGTTTAAGGCTGGATTAATTGATGAAATCATCTTGATCCAGGCCCCCACGTTCTTGGGTAGCGGTCGTTCCTTCATTGGAGATCTCGGCATCACAACTTTGGCCGAACGAGCTGATCTACAACTGATTTCCCATGCTCAGATCGGCACCGATCTAGCGATGCACCTGAAAGTAGGTAAGTAATGTTCACAGGCTTAGTCCAGGCAGTCGGAACTCTCACAGAGATAACGCGCGGTGAAGATAGCGCCATCTTGAAATTTGCCGTTGAAAACTTCCTGATCGATGTGAAGAAAGGAGATTCCATCGCTGTGAATGGCGTCTGCCTGACTGCAGTCGATCTTGGGCCTGATTTCTTCACCGCCGATGTCATGATCCAAACTCTCAAACTGACCTCTCTAGGCGCACTCAACATTGGATCTCAAGTTAACTTAGAACTAGCCGCACGCCTCTCTGATCGAATGGGTGGCCATATTGTTCAGGGCCATGTCGATGGCGTCGGGACTATTCAGGGAGTTACGCCGGGCGAAAAGTGGCAGCAAGTTGATATCGAAATTCCGGATCAACTTATGAAGTATCTGCAGCCGCAAGGCTCAATCTGTGTCGATGGAGTTTCACTCACAGTCGGTGAATTAAATGATGATAAAAACCTGATCTCCGTCTGGCTGATCCCAGAGACGCTAGCAAAGACAAATCTCGACAGCCGAATCGTCGGCGATGCAGTAAATATCGAAGTTGATGTCTTAGCAAAATATGTTGAACGAATTTTGAAGAGAGGCGATGCATGAGCATCCACGAATCGCTGCAAGATTTTGCTCGCGGTAAATTAGTCATCATTACCGATGATGAATCGCGCGAAAATGAAGGCGACCTCATGCTCCTTGCTGATAAGGCGACTGCCGAAACTGTGGGCTTTATGGTTCGTCATACATCCGGAGTTATCTGCGTTTCGATAACTCAAGCAGAGGCCGATCGCCTCGCCTTGCCGCAGATGGTGAAGAAGAATCAAGATGAGAAGCGAACAGCATTTACTGTCTCGGTCGATGCGCTCAACGGTCTAACTACCGGCATTAGTTCCGCGGAGCGCGCTATAACTATTCAGACTCTCGCTAACCCTGACTCGAAAGCGAATGATTTCTCTCGCCCAGGCCACATCTTTCCCTTGACTGCCCACCCACAACTTTTGCGTGCCCGACGCGGCCACACTGAAGCGGGCGTTGTAATGGCAAAGTTAGTTGGAGCTACTCCCGCCACCGCTCTCTCAGAACTCGTTAATGAAGATGGCTCAATGATGAGGGGCACGGCGCTCATAGAGTTCAGCAAAGTCCATGGCATTCCTATGCATTCCATTCAAGAACTCGCTAACTATGCGGAAAAAAATCTCCCCGAAAGTTCCCCAGCTGCGATGAAATACGAGTGGGCAAAGCTCCCCCGCGGTGGAAAGGACTGGCAGATTGCGGTCCATACAACTTCCAACGGGGTAGAGCACGCTATTCTGAAATTTGGTACTTCAAGTGCAGAGCCCCTGATCCGCCTTCACTCCGAGTGCCTCACGGGTGATGCCTTGGGAAGTGATCGCTGCGATTGTGGCGATCAATTGGAGCGCAGCTTTGCCGCCATTGAATCCGAAGGAGCTGGCTATATTATTTATCTTCGAGATCATGAGGGACGCGGCATTGGCTTGGCGCAGAAGATTGCGGCTTATCGATTGCAAGATGGTGGCCTAGATACAGTAGATGCCAATATCCAATTGGGCCACTTAGCCGATGAACGTGATTGGCACGACGCCCTCACCATTTTGGCAAATCTGCAAATTACGGGCGTGCGTCTGCTCAGCAACAATCCACTGAAAACGAGCGCGCTCGTTCAAGGCGGTATCACTGTCACAAACGTTGCTTTGAATGGTTCGGTCACTGACTCAAATCGTGAATATTTGCTCACCAAGAAAAATCGCATGCAGCACAACCTAGAAATTAATTAACACACTCAACTCATCAAGGAGAGATCATGGCCGGAAGCGCACCAACATTTACTGTCGCACCTAAGTCAAGCAGCAAGGTAGCGATTATTTCTGCATCGTGGCATGCCGATATTTGCTCAGCGCTCATTGCTGGCGCCGTTAAAGCGATGGATGAATACTCCATTGCATATGAAATCTCCTATGTCCCGGGCTCTTTTGAATTACCGCTTGCAGCTCAAAAAGCGCTTGATAGCGGCTTTGACGCGGCAGTAGTCCTTGGGCTTGTCCTAAAGGGCGAAACTCCACACTTTGAGTATGTCTGTGATGGTGTCACCCAAGGTGTGATGACCGCCCAACTCAGTCGCTCTAAGCCCATTGGTTTTGGCGTATTAATGTGCACAGAGCTCTCGCAAGCAACTGCTCGAATTGGTGGCCCAGGTAGCAAGGAAGATAAGGGATATGACGCAGGAATCGCAGCACTTGCGCTCCTCTAAAGGGCTACCCAACTTTTGCTACGCCCTCTAGAATTTCAGATCTACCGCAGTTCAACTCCACCAATTATACCCTCTGAGAGAAGTGAGTCATAGATGTCTTTCACCCCAACTCCTGCTGACAAATTTACCTTCGGTCTTTGGACTGTGGGCTGGCAGGCGAGAGATCCCTTTGGAGACCCCACTCGTGAAGCACTTGACCCAGTTCGAAGCGTCAATGAATTAGCTGCTCGTGGTGCCTATGGTGTGACTTTTCATGACGACGATCTCTTTCCCTTTGGCTCTGATGATGCCACTCGTCAAGGCCATATTGATCGCTTCAAAAAGGCACTGGCCGAAACGGGCATGCAAGTCCCGATGGCGACCACCAATCTCTTTAGCCACCCAGTTTTTAAAGATGGCGCACTCACCAGCAACGATCGCGATATCCGCCGCTTTGCAATTCGTAAGGCAATGCGCAATATCGATCTTGCGGCAGATCTCGGCGCAAAGATTTATGTTTGTTGGGGCGGCCGAGAAGGTGCCGAATCCGAAAGTTCTAAAGATGCCTATGTAGCGCTCCAGCGTTATGCCGAAGGTTTTAACATTCTCGGTCAGTATGTGATCGATAAGGGTTACGACATCAAGTTTGCAATCGAGCCAAAGCCCAACGAACCTCGCGGCGATATCTTCTTGCCCACTATTGGCCACGCACTTGGTTTTATCTCCATGCTCGATCATCCAGAAATGGTGGGACTCAATCCAGAAGTCGGCCACGAGCAAATGGCGAACCTCAACTTTGTTCACGGAATTGCGCAAGCGCTCTGGCAGGGCAAGCTCTTCCATATCGATCTCAATGGCCAGCGTGGACCTAAGTACGATCAAGACTTCGTCTTCGGTCATGGCGATCTCAAGAGCGCCTTCTTCCTTGTTGATCTGCTCGAACGTTATAACTATGGCGGTCCTAAGCACTTCGATTACAAGCCAGTGCGCACCGATGATGATTCCGGCGTTTGGGCATCGGCTACATCAAATATGCGTATGTACTTGATTCTTAAAGAGCGCGCGGCTGCCTTCCGCAAGGATCCACGCGTCATTGAAGCAATGAAGAACTCCAATATCCCAGGCCTATCAGAGCCAACTCTTGCTGCAGGTGAGACGTGGAAGGACCTGGCAAAGGATTCCTTCGATGCCGATGCCGCCGGAAAGCGTGGCTATGGCTATGAGATCTTGGATCAATTAGCTCTCGAGCATTTGATGGGCGTCGAATAATCGCTATGCGAAAAGTTGCTGGCGTTGATTCATCAACGCAGTCGGTAAAAATTGTTGTTCGTGATGCCGAGACCGGTCACCTTCTGGCTTCGGCTTCTCGCCCGCATCCCGACGGCACAGAGGTGGATCCCAAGTATTGGTGGGAAGCACTTCAAGGCGTGATTTCTGATGTCGGCGGCTTGGACGAACTTGAGGCGATCAGCATTGCTGGACAGCAACATGGAATGGTCGTGCTCGATGACGGCGGCGAAGTTATTCGCCCCGCGCTCTTATGGAATGACACTCGATCGGCCCAAGCGGCGATCGACCTCAATAATGAATTTCCGGATATTCATGAACGGGTCGGTTCCAAACTTGTTGCCTCCTTTACCGCTACAAAGCTTCGCTGGTTACGAGATAACGAGCCAGAAAATGCGGCGAAAGTGCGC
>CAIXHZ010000120.1 GCA_903919375.1 uncultured Actinomycetes bacterium
ATGCCTGATCTCGACGTGAATAAGAAGACCATAGGGATTCCTAGCGACTGGAAGATCGATGAGAAGCTCTTACTCGGTATGGTGAAAGCGCGGTTGGCAGAGCTTTAGTCCCTCAAGTTAAAGCAGCATTGGCGAAGGTTGCATCGCGCAAATACTGTGCTAGCCCTTCAGCCTGGTCTTCGTAATTATTGCGAAAACGCTCATCAGCTAAATACATCTCTGCAAGCCCAGTGTGAATCTCAAAAGTGCAGTCATACCACCACTTACTAATTGCTTGGCGATGAGCCTCGGCTCCGGCGATTGCAGCTTCACTATCCGCGGGCAATCCCCGTTGCATCGCGCCAAGTACCTGCAGAGTTGCCGCATGCATCTCTTGCGCTGCTTCTTCAATGTCTTCAGGTGAATATTTAGCAAGGCGTTCTTGCGATTGCTTATATGCCGGAGTTTGACCCCAACGAGCCTTAGCTTCTTCTTCCATGTTCATAACATTTTTCCTATCGGTTATTCGATCGCACCGTGACAGCCGGCTTGATAGCAGTGGCGGTGGTGCGGGAGCAGATGGAATCATTCTCTTCCGATACCTAGCCACTGCCGCAAATATAACGAGTTCCGCAACATTTACTGTTGCTGAAAATCTATTTGCTATTGGTACTGCAACCGCTGACACGACCGTGGCTTGGTCAGTCGTTGCGGGAAGCGATTCAGCACTCTTCGCCATCAATTCTTCAACGGGTGCAATTACATTCATTAGCGCTCCGGATTTTGAGGCACCTACTGATATCGGTGCAGATAACGTCTATAACTTCACGATTCGAGCGACCACGCTGGGCTCAGTTTCAACAGATCAAGCCGAAACCGTGACTGTTACCGATGTTGTTGAAGCACTCGCTTTTAAGAGTTTGGGTATATCCGGCGGAGGCAGCGCCGTTAGCTATCGAACTGCGGTGAACTTACTAGCAGTACTAGCTGAAAATTCTCGCGTTAGTTTTATTGCCAATGGAAAATTAATCCCTGGATGCAGGAATCTTTTAACATCAGGATCGGGAAGTACCTGGACCGCGACCTGCGCGTGGAAGAGTTCACTTCATGGTCAAAATAATCTCCGGGCAAGTGCCAAAGCTGTCAGTGGTACATCCACTTCAAGTACCAGCGCCTCGGTATTCATTATTTCTAGCGCCAGAGGCAATAATCGCTGAGCTACAAATGTGGGGTAGTCCTCACAAAAAGCACTTGTTAGTAAAGATGAAGGTAATATGATAAATGTATGACAATGGAGTCACCACTTAATACTGCCTTGGCTCAACTACGAGGCACAATCGATAAATTAGGCCTTTCTGAAAATGATTGGCAGACGCTCTCTACCCCGCGTCGCGTTATGCAGGTAGCCGTTCCACTCCGCCGAGACAATGGCGATGTAGAAATGTATGACGGCTATCGCGTGCAATATTCCACAACTCGCGGTCCATCTAAAGGTGGCGTCCGATATCACCCAGATGTAGATCTCGATGAAACAATTTCTCTAGCCATGTTAATGACGTGGAAATGCGCACTTACCAATCTTCCTTATGGCGGCGCTAAGGGCGGCATTGCTGTGGATCCCAGCACTTTATCTGCTACTGAAAATGAACGACTCACTCGTCGTTACACCTCAGAAATTCTTCCGATCATTGGACCCGAGCGCGATATTCCAGCACCCGATGTCGGAACAGATGAACGCAATATGGCCTGGATGATGGACACATATTCCGTGAATGCCGGGTTCTCTGTGCCGGGAGTCGTTACTGGAAAGCCAATTGTCCTTGGTGGATCACTCGGTCGCACCTCTGCAACAGGTGATGGCGTTGCGATTGCCACCCGCGAAGCGCTTCGAGTTCGTGGAATCGACATCAATGGTGCAACCGTTGCTATTCAAGGTTTCGGAAAAGTGGGTTACTGGACAGCTATTGCCCTTGAATCTATGGGCATGAAAGTTGTTGCAGTATCTGATGTTCATGGCGCCGTCACTGGTTTCCCATCTGTATCTGCACTTTGGGATCACTTCCTCGCCAATAGAAATCTTGACCTACCTGGAACCGATCGACTGACCAATGAAGAATTACTTCACCTTGAAGTTGATGTATTGATTCCTGCAGCTCTTGCCGATGCAATTACAGAATCAACCGCACCCGGCGTTAAGGCAAAAATTGTGGTCGAAGGTGCTAATGGCCCCACTACTCCACAAGGCGATCAAATCCTTCAGGATAAAGGTGTACTTGTAGTTCCCGATATCCTGGCAAACTCTGGCGGAGTTATCGTCTCCTACTTTGAGTGGGTTCAAGATAAGCAGAATTATTTCTGGTCGGCAGGTGAAGTAAAGGAAAATCTCTCCTCGATTCTCATGAAGGCCATTCGAGAGGTTGAAGAGGTCTCTACCTCGAAGAAAGTGACCTGGCGAGATTCCGCTTTGATGATAGGTGTTGGCCGGGTTGCCGAAGCCCATCATTTACGCGGGCTTTATCCATAATTTGATAAGGCATAATTAGGGCTGGAAATCGTTAATCCTTAGCTGCATTAGCGAAGATCGCGTCCCTCAAGAACTGCGCCAATCCTTCGGTAGGTCGTCCTTATCTATTGTTCGATCGCGCCGTAACAATCGGTTTTATCGCGGTAGCAGTAGATGGCAGCCCCGTAGTTGGCGTGAATTTTGCAGTCAGCGTTGGAGGGCTGTGCTGTGCTGGTTTCCATGAACAGATGGCAGTAAAAGGTGAGCTGGCTGCGGTTGCAACGTTGATACAGCCAGGAATCTTCTTGCTATTAGCAAAGAAAGTTACTTTTCCGACTGTTGAAGCTGTTGCAGTAATGCTCGTTGCGGTGCGAAAAATAGCGCTCGATCCACCGCTCAACGCAACCGTGGTCGTAAGAATGGCCGTTGGTGTCACAGGAATATTGATGGAGATATCCAAATGGAAATTAGTGCGACCATTACATTGACTGGTGTTACTACAGAAAGTCCAGTCCGGTTGTGCTCCCGCTCCCGGCCCAATTCCTACTTCGGAAGGACCTCCATATAACTGACGATTCCAAGCGAGAATTGTTTTTGCATCAGATACATCATGAACCTGAAACGATCCATAACTACTACTTAATGAAGGCGAATCGTCGTAGTCGAATGTGGAATTGTCTCCTGGATAAGGCAAACCTGATTGTTGAACGTTGTAGTCCCAGGGCCATATTTCTAATCGTCCAATTTTTTGGGAGACATTTAAAGTTGAAAGGCTTGACACGACAGTAAGGTCAGCAACATTTGTATCCACAATAAAACTATTTCCTGTGGTGAGATCTGGAATCCGAAGATTGGAAATTGTCGCTCCCTGAGAAGTAAATATTCCATAGGTGGGATTGGGAACCGTGCCAGAAATCCATTTAGCCATATCAGCGTCGGCATAATTAGTAATGCTGTTGTAATCTGCTTGCAGGTGGTACTTCACGCGAGTGAACGAAGCAGAAGCCAAGACTGAAGCGGTATCACTTCCTCCAAGTCCCCCTCCTGCGTCGTAGGCAATGGCATTACTCGAATCTCGACTTGAGGTGCTCGTGGAGTACAGCTTGGTCCACGGATATCCGTAGGGACTAGATCCAGCGCCATTGATGGCACTCATTCGAATGTAATAGGGCGTACCTGGTGTCAGTCCACTTATTGTGTAGGTTCGTGCGGTCGACACAATTGAATTGGAAGAGTTGGTCCAGTTACTTCCATCGGTGGAGTAATCCACTGAATAGGTATTGACGCCATCGCCCGGATAGAGCGGTGCGCCCCAAGTCACGGTGATCAGTGCTGAGCCTGCTGTTGCGACGATATTTGTGGGCGCAGTTGCGGCAACTCCCGCAGCTCGAGCATCGGCGTTAAAACTTGAGGCAATAAATATCGCAAGAATGGCAAGGATTCGCAGAAGCACTGGAGCTAGAGCGCTCCCGTCTCCTGCTGATCGCTTCATACCTGAGATTTTAGAGGCTAGAACTATCCTTAGCCAATGAGTTCAGAAGCTTCCAACGTGCGCCTACTTTCTGAAGATGAGTGGGAGATCGTGCGCGATATCCGCCTTCGTTCACTCAAGACCAACCCAGAGGCCTTTGGCGGAAAGTACAATGAAGAATCGCTGTGGAACGAGAGTCAATGGCGCGAGCTCTTTATAAAAAATGACTTTCTCGTGGCCTTCGTTAATGGCAAATCTGCGGGAGTGCTCTTCATTGAGGTTCTAAATGGCGATCATGGTGCTTCCTGCTGGATTGGTGGCTGCTGGGTCGATCCTGAATTTCGCGGCAAGAAAATTTTTTCGGCAATCTTTACCTATCTCGACGCACGCGCTTCTGAAAAGGGTTGGCAACGCCAAGGTTTGGGAGTATGGACTCATAACCATGCCGCGATTAAGGCTTATGAAGCGCTTGGATTCACTAAAGCTGGTGAAGATATGCCGAGCACTTCACAGCCCGGCAATTTCTACATGCATATGGTGCGCGATACCAAGAATTAGATTTCAGAAGGAGAAACCAAACTCTTTCGCACTTTCGCAGCTAAGGCATAACCAATAAGTCCAACGGCAAGATCCACGACAAGAGTTCCAAGCGTAAAGAGCTCCACTTTCCCGCGCGAGAGTCCCCAAATATCAGCGAAGCTGTAATCGATGCCGAGCAATCCTTCGACGGTTCCAGGGAAGAGGACGCCTAGCGATCCGAGAACGATATAAACGAAAACTACACTTCCCATGATCTGAAATCCGCGACGCCCGCCTGGTGTGGTGAATGGTCGCTTCACATCAGGGTAGGTGCGGTTGAGTTTCATGATTGCAGGGATGATCAATAAATAAGAGACCAGTAGAGTTGAAACTGCACACGAGAGAACTACTTTAAAGATCGCGCCAGTATCCCCAGCTACTAATTTCATGCCAGCAACTAGAAAAAGTGAAGCCATAACACCGGACAAGATATTGACGCGCATTGGTGTGCCGAAGCGTTCAGAGAACTCACCAAACCAGCCATTCATAAATGCGCCATCCGCTGCTGCCATCGCTTGAATTCGATCTGTTGCCATCATCCATGATGCGCCAAGACCAAGTAAGCCAACGATAAATAGAAGTGCAGCAATTCCGAGGAGGAATTTACTTGCGCCCCCATAAATACTAAAGACAGTGGCAACCGAATCCATAAAGCCAGTGAGCCCTTGAACTTTTTTTATGGGTACAACAAGAAGGATGGAGAGCACTGGCAAAACATAGGCGAGCGCAGAAACGATACTTCCGATCCGAATCGATGGCGCCGTATCTTTCGCCGCGTCATACATTTCACCCGATGCCGCATTAGGTGCTTCGAATCCCACATACGAGAAGAGAATGATCGGTGCTACTCCCATAAACCCGGCAACTGTTGGAGTCAGACCCCCGAAATCAAATGGCTGAAAACCATTTTTAATGCCATAGATCATCGTCGTGACAACCATTATTACAAGTAAGCCGATCTTGGCATATGCCGCCCAATTAATTATGTACTTGCCTTTTTTCAAACTAATAACAGCCAAGAAAATGGCTATCCAAATAAAACCAAGTTTGAAGATCCATTCACCGACTGATCCGGAGTGAACTTTATGGAGATATGCACTAAAAGCATCGAAGGCGATAAAGCTCAGTGATCCACCCAGCCACAATGGGTTGGTAATCCAATAGAGCACCGAAGCGATTCCCGCCGGCAAGCGTCCAAAGGCGAACTTCACCCACTGATAGGGGCCACCTTCTTCAGGAAATGCTGATCCAGTTTCCGCCATCATCAATGCGTTGGGGATCATGAAGGTGAGCACAATAAATATTGCCCAGAAAAGTGATTGGCTGCCGCCGGCAGCGATCGTGCCAATAGTGTCGAGTGAGATATAGGCAGCGATGATGAACATGATGATGTCTAACCGGCCAAGGGATTTGACGAGCCGCTTCTCTTGTTGGGCGGCAAGCTGGGTTAAATGGAGCTTCTCTTTACTCATAGAAGTGAGTCTAAAGTGGGAGTTACACCCATGTAATTCTCCACACCGTGGATAAAGGTTGTGGATAAATAGCAGGCGATATTCGGCCAGTTCTCAGGAAACCCACAGGCTCTGAGAGCATTCTTCCTCTATGACCAGCACCTTGCTAGCGAATAGCCCATCGAAGGAGAGCGCTATGGCTGATAAAAATGTGGCCGAAAAGAGTGATGCTTTGACCCAACGAATCTTGGTCGTCGATGACGAATCCAGCATCTCTGAGCTCATCGCCACCAGTCTGCGTTTTGTTGGCTTCGATGTCCGCACCGCCGCTTCTGGTTCAGAGGCCCTACAAATCGCTGAAGAATTTAAGCCACATGCCCTGATTCTCGATGTCATGTTGCCTGATCAAAATGGCTTCGAGGTCTGTCGCCAGCTCCGCCAAGATGGCCATAGTGTGGGCGTACTTTTCCTCACCGCAAAAGACACCGTTGAAGACAAGATCACTGGCCTCACCATTGGTGGCGATGACTATGTCACCAAGCCTTTTAGTTTGGAAGAACTAGTTGCTCGCCTGCGCGCACTTCTCCGACGCATCGGCGTTACCCAAGTCGAACCCGATGATGAGAAAGTTCGATTTGCTGATTTAGAGCTCGATGAAGCTACCCATGAAGTTCGTCGCGCGGGGAATTTGATCGATCTCTCCCCTACTGAATTTCTCCTGCTTCGCTATCTCATGATTAATGCTGATCGCGTTGTCAGCAAGGCTCAGATTTTGGACCATGTCTGGCAATACGACTTCCGTGGTGATGCCGGCATTGTCGAGACCTATGTCTCGTACTTGCGTAAGAAAATTGATATCTACGAACCCGCACTGATACATACCGTGCGAGGCGTGGGATATCGCATGCGTATGCCCGCTAAAAAGTAAGATTCCTGCATGGCACAACCGTTGGGTCGATTCGCGCTCTCGCGCTGGTCACTTCGCAATCGCTTAATTGTTGCCACTATGGCGCTCTCTGCTATTGCCATTATTGCCTCAGACTTTGCGGCAAGTACTTCACTTAATCGCTTTCTTGTAAATCAAGTGGATACCCAATTGCAATCAGTTGCTGGGGGTTCCCTCCTTCGATTAGATCGCGCAGGTATCGACCCAAATTCTCTCGATAGTTCGGCATCCTCCGCCGGCGCAGATGATCAACCATTTAAACCCGTGCGACCACTGGGTGGTGTCCCAACCGCAACAACAGTGACGCTCCTTGATCTCACTGGCACTCTTGTTGGTCAACTCGGTGGCGATATCGATAGCGTCGGCGGCGATAATCCATTTATTGGTCTCACGCCTTCCAAAGTTATTAGCTATCAAGCAAAACCTTTCACGCTCTATGGCAAGGGCAATAGTCCTGATATTCGCGCAATAGCTCGCTTGCTTCCCTCTGGCGTTGGCACCGTCGTAGTTTCGGTCTCTATGCAGAGCGTGGATGGCACGTTGCATAAACTCCACTGGCTCTTCTTCTTAATCTCATTGATCGTTCTGGCCTCGATCGGTGTGATCGGATTCTTGCTTATTCGGTTAACGCTGCAACCGCTAACTGATGTGGAAGAAACTGCAGAGGCTATCGCCGATGGTGATTTATCCGCTCGACTTCCGGAAGTAAATGAAAATACCGAGGTCGGA
>CAIXHZ010000121.1 GCA_903919375.1 uncultured Actinomycetes bacterium
GCTCAGTCGCTCCGAGAAAATCTCACCGCATGGAAATCTATCTTCCCGATTCAAGTACCAGTAATAAGTACCCTTAAAGGAATCGAAGCAACGACCGACTTACGAATGTCAGACGTTCTCGCTGAAGTTTTGGACTTAGATCCGGCGCGCATCGGGTTGATTACCGGTCCCAACTTGGCCGATGAACTTATTGCTCGCCAACCCGCGGGAGCGGTTGCAGCGTCGGCAAATCCCGAACTCAGCGCGTTCATGGTCGACCTTTTTACCACCCATTACTTCCGCGTTTACCCCTCTCATGATCTCGTGGGATGTGAGCTGGCTGGCGCTGCAAAGAGCGTCATTGGTATCGCCGTTGGCATTTCGATCGGCCTTGGACTTGGTGAGAACACACAAGCGATGATTATTACTCGCGGACTTTCCGAGGTGGCTCGATTTGGAAGGGCATATGGCGCAGACCCACTAACTTTTTTGGGATTGGCTGGCATGGGCGATCTGGTCGCAAGTTGCGGATCACCACTTTCTCGCAATCGAAGCTTTGGCGAGATGATCGGGCGATTGGGATCAATGGCGCAAGCAGTGAAAGAAAATGCTAAGACCGTCGAAGGCGTCGCCTCAGCAAAGGCTATCCTCGAACTTGCTCACCGTGTGGGCGTAGAAGTGCCGATTATCGAAGTCGTCTCGGAAGTAGTGAATAATGGCCTCACGCCAGTCCAGGCGATGGAGCAATTAATGACAGTCAGCATGAGAGCGGAGCTAATGTGAGCAAAGTCCGCGTTGGAATTGTTGCTGGTGGGCAGAGTAGCGAGCATGAAATTTCATGCATCTCGGCCGCCGGCGTTCTTGCTGCAATCGATCGTGAAATGTATGAACCTGTTCTGATTGGAATTACTAAGTCCGGAAAATGGGTGTTACCACCTCTAGATGTTGATTTGTCCGTTCACGATAAGCAGATGCCGCAGATGCTCGAAAGTTATGGCGCGCTCAGCGCCGGCGCTGCCGAACTTGATATTGATATTTATTTCCCCATTCTTCATGGACCGTACGGCGAAGATGGAACGATTCAAGGCCTCTTCGAGATGATCGGCAAGCGATATGTTGGCTCCGGCGTTCTGGCTAGCGCTGCGGCGATGGATAAATCATTCGCTAAAACTATTTTTTCTACGCACGGCTTATCTGTGGCAGCCGGAGTGAGCTTCTCGAAGTCGACTTGGGGGAGTGAACGCCCAGCCGCTATACAGAAAGTCTCCGAGTTGGGTCTTCCGCTTTTTGTTAAGCCGGCTCGTGGCGGCTCAAGTCGAGGCACAACTAAAGTGAAATCGCTCGAAGATCTTCTTGATGCCATCGAATATGCCTTTGAGTTTGAGAGCAAGGTGATGGTGGAGGCAGCAGTCACGGGCAAGGAAGTGGAGTGTGCGGTACTCCACGACGGAAAATCGATCACTACTTCACCCATTGGCGAAATCAAGATTTTGGGAAGCCACGAGTTCTACGACTTCGAAGCAAAATATCTTGATGATGCCACGGACGTACTTATTCCGGCGGATATTCCTGCAGATATCGCGAGCGCTATTGGTGCCCAAGCGATCCAGGCATTTACTGCCATAGGGTGTGAAGGCCTGGCTCGCGTAGATTTCTTCTATAGCAACACCGGAGCGATCGTTATCAATGAGATCAACACGATGCCAGGATTTACTGCCACATCAGTCTTTCCAAAATTGATGGCAGCAGCCGGTGTCACCTATGCGCAGATCATTACTCGCTTGTTGCAAGC
>CAIXHZ010000122.1 GCA_903919375.1 uncultured Actinomycetes bacterium
CATCCTCGGTGTAAACGAGGCGCTCTACCGCTGAGCTAAGCACGCTTGGAACATCCCGAACTCTATCGTGAGTTCGGGATATCTAAAAATTCCGACACTTCCCGCGTAAGAAGTGGCTCTTTTCGCTTATCGAGACTTAGAGAGCTGCGAGCGCAGCCTTGTAATCAACGATATTTCGGGCATCACCGATCGCATTAACGACCTGCCAGCGAAGGATGCCCTCTTTGTCGATGATGAATGTTCCGCGGATTGCGCACCCACGAGCCTCATCGAAAATTCCGTAGGCTTTTGCAGCTGCGCCATGTGGCCAGAAGTCGGAGAGAACGGGGAAGGTGTATCCCTCTTTCTCTGCAAAAACTTTCTGTGTGAACATGGTGTCGCAAGAAACGGCGAGTAATTGCACATCATCGTTTTCAAAAGCGCTCAGGTCATCGCGCATTGCGCAGAGTTCCCCGGTACAAATTCCAGTAAATGAGAATGGAATGAAGAGGAGTACAACGTTCTTCTTTCCCTTGAAATCGGCGAGCGAGACAGGCGCACCGAATTGATCGTTGAGTGTGAATTCTGGAGCTGCGGAACCAAGTGTGAGAGTCATGGAATGAACTCTACTTGCGGTTGCCCTTCTGTGCCGAGTTGCCAAATCGGGTAGTTAATTTTGTTGCTATCCAATCAGCGCCAACGGCGAATGAGCTTGTCTGTGCAAGGCCGGCGGTCGGAGCGGCATCTTGAATATCGCTAGGCTCCACATGTCCCTCGCGTCCGACTTTGGGGGTCACTAACCAGAGCGCGCCTGCTTCTGACAAAAAGGTCAGGCCATCGACCATCTCATCGACCAAATCGCCATCTCCGTCTCGAAACCAGAGCAGGACGGCATCGACTACTTCGTTTGCTGAAGCATCGAGTAGATCTTCCCCTGAGGCCGCCATGATGGCCTGGCGGAGGGCTTGATCGACATCAGAATCAAACCCAATCTCTTGGATCAAGTCGCCCGATTTAATGCCTAGGCGATCGGCAATAGCGCCTTCGCTCATTGCTGTGATGTACCCCGCACGGGTGTAGTCCACTCCCAAATTGGCCAGGAAGCAAGGCTTTTCAGGCGGAATTTCGGTGAATTGAGCGGGCAAAATCATGGAAAGATATTCCCCATGAGCACACCTTCTGACGCTGGCCAGTACGACATCGAACTATCCCACCAGTCATCTCAGGGACCTGACGGCCTCCTCAATCAATTAGTTGATACCGATCCAGCTGAAACGGCTGAATGGGGCGATTCACTCGAAGCCGTTTTAAAGAGTGCCGGCCCGGTGCGCGCACGCTACCTGCTACTGAACCTGATGAAGCGCGCTCAGCAGAAAAATCTTGGCGTCTCCTCCCTTCGTGGAACCGATTACATCAACACCATTCCACCAATTCTTGAGCCAGCTTTCCCTGGCGATGAAGATATGGAACGTCGCATTCGCGCTTTTGTTCGTTGGAACGCTGCCATTATGGTCCACCGCGCACAACGGCCAGGAGTTGGAGTAGGCGGACATATCTCGACCTATGCATCATCGGCTTCACTCTACGAAGTGGGTTTCAACCACTTCTTCCGTGGCAAGAACCACCCCGGTGGCGGCGATCAAATTTTCTTCCAAGGACATGCCAGCCCAGGAATGTATGCCCGCGCATTTGTTGAAGGACGCTTTACCGAAGATCAAATGGACGGCTTCCGTCAGGAACTTTCTCATGCAGGTGGCGGACTTTCCTCATACCCACACCCACGACTCATGCCGGAATTCTGGGAGTTCCCTACAGTTTCGATGGGCCTTGGTCCGATCAATGCAATTTATCAAGCACGCTTCAATCGATACCTTCATGGCCGCGGCCTCAAGGACACCAGCGATCAGCACGTCTGGGCATTCCTCGGGGATGGCGAAACTGATGAGCCCGAATCACTCGGCGCTCTCAGCCTTGCAGCGCGTGAAGGCCTCGACAACCTCACCTTTGTTATCAACTGCAACCTCCAACGTCTCGATGGACCAGTTCGTGGAAATGGCAAGATCATCCAAGAACTCGAATCGATCTTTGGTGGCGCAGGCTGGAATGTCATTAAGGTCGTTTGGGGACGTGAGTGGGATGAACTTCTCGCCATGGATCGCGAAGGCGCGCTCCTCGACCTCATGAATCGCACTACTGATGGCGATTACCAGACCTTTAAGGCTGAATCTGGAAAGTATGTTCGTGAGAACTTCTTCGGTCGCGATCCTCGCACTGCTGCAATGGTTGCTAATTGGTCTGATGAAAAGATCTGGGCGCTTAAGCGCGGTGGCCACGATTATCGCAAGCTCTACGCTGCATATAAGGCAGCCATGGATCACAAGGGTCGTCCTACAGTTATCTTGGCAAAGACCGTCAAGGGTTGGACACTCGGATCACACTTTGAAGCCCGCAATGCAACGCACCAGATGAAGAAGATGACGCACGAAGATCTGCTCGCCTTCCGCGATACCTTGCATATTCCATTGACGGATGAGCAGATCGATGCGAAGTTGCCTCCGTATTACCACCCAGGTGTTGAGTCACCTGAGTACAAGTACATGATGGAACGTCGTGAAAAACTTGGTGGCTCGGTGCCATCGCGCCGCAAAGATTCCAAGCCAATTGCTCAACCACCGTTGGCGGCATATGAATCAGTTCTTCGTGGCTCTGGTAATCAAGAAGTTGCCACCACTATGGCCTTCGTTCGTTTGCTTAAGGACCTGCTTAAGGATCCCGAGATGGGCAAGCACTTCGTTCCGATCATTCCGGATGAGGCGCGTACCTTTGGCATGGACTCGCTCTTCTCCTCCCTCAAGATCTACTCCCCTCACGGTCAGAACTACGCATCTGTTGACCGCGAATTGATGCTCTCCTATAAGGAGTCCACATCTGGTGTGATTTTGCACGAAGGAATTAACGAAGCCGGCTCAACGGCATCCTTTACCGCTGTGGGATCTTCTTACTCCACGCACGATGTTCCGATGATTCCGATCTACATCTTCTACTCGATGTTTGGATTCCAACGCACTGGCGATGCTTTCTGGGCAGCGGCAGATCAGATGACTCGAGGATTCGTTCTTGGCGCAACAGCAGGTCGCACCACCCTCAATGGTGAAGGACTCCAACATGAAGATGGTCACTCACTCGTCTTGGCCTCAACTAATCCCGCAGTTGTTGCATACGATCCAGCATTTGCATTTGAAGTAGGTCACATTGTTCGTGATGGCCTCAAGCGTATGTATGGCGAAAATAGCGAGAACATTTTCTACTACATGACTGTCTATAACGAGCCATATGTTCAACCAGCCGAGCCAGCAAATCTCGATCTCGATGGTCTCCTGAAGGGCATCTATCTCTTCCAGGAATCTGGAGTTCGTAGCAAGAAGAAGGCACAGATTCTCGCCTCTGGTGTTGCCATGAACTGGGCGCTCAAAGCACAACGTTTACTTGAAGAAGATTGGGGCGTCAGCGCCAATATCTGGTCAGTAACGTCATGGAATGAATTACGTCGCGATGGTCTGGCAGTTGATCGCCACAACCTTCTCAATCCTGATGATCAACGCAAGGCATATGTCACCAAGAAACTTGCTGCTCATGACGGTCCAGTTATTGCAGTCAGCGATTTCATGCGCTCACTCCAAGACATGATCGCGCCATGGGTGCCACAGAAGTTCTACTCACTCGGAACCGATGGCTTTGGCCTCTCCGATACTCGAGGCGCACTTCGTCGTCACTTCAAGGTTGATGCGGAGTCAATCGTTGTTGCCACCCTTGCTCAACTTGCTGCTACTGGCGAAGTGAAGCCAAAGGTGGTTCGGGAAGCGCTCGAGAAGTATCAGCTCCACGATGTCACGGCAGCTGAAGCGGGAAATACTGAAGGCTCCGGATGATCGGTCGCTTTCCCATCCTTGATATCGCCCCACGCGTTGAATTCGGCGGCGATCTTGTTGGTGTGAAAGCGATTACCCATGAGTCCATTGAGGTCAGCGCGACCATAATTCGCGAAGGCCATGACTCACTGAGTGCGCAAGTCATTCTCTATAAGCCTGATGGCACAGAATCATGCCGTACTCCCATGGTGGAGAAATGGAAAGGGAGCGACCGCTTTAGTGCAGTCATCACTCCCACTGCCATCGGAATGTGGCACTTTGCGATCGAAGCCTTTGATGAGCAAGATAAGTCACGCAATCGCGATGCAACTCGGTTATCAACCCTCAGCGAGCGATTCCCTATTTACGTGGAGTCAGAGCGCGCACTCGTTGGTGCGTGGTATGAATTCTTCCCTCGAAGTGAAGGCGCAATAAAGAACGCTGATGGCTCCATCACATCGGGCACTTTCACGACAGCGATTGCAAGTTTGCAACGTGTAGCCGATATGAACTTTGATGTTCTCTATCTTCCGCCCATTCATCCTATTGGTCTGGCTTTTCGTAAGGGCAAGAACAATTCTCTCAGCGCTCTGCCTTCCGATCCAGGTGTGCCATGGGGAATTGGTGGCGCAGCGGGCGGACATGATGCGGTAAATCCAGAGCTCGGCACGCTTAAGGATTTTGATACCTTTGTAGCAGCTGCCAAGAAATTGAAGATTGATGTGGCCCTTGATTTAGCACTTCAAACTTCACCTGATCATCCCTGGGTGAAGAGCAACCCTGAATGGTTTACGACTCGTCCTGATGGCACGATCGCTTACGCCGAGAATCCGCCAAAGAAATACCAAGATATTTATCCGATCAATTTCGATAATAATTACGCCGGAATTTTGGCTGAAGTCCAGCGTGTTGTGGAATTTTGGATTGCTCGAGGAATTACCTTCTTCCGCGTCGATAATCCTCACACCAAGCCCGTACATTTCTGGCAAGAGCTCATCGGAATAATTAATGCCACGCATCCACAAGTGGTCTTCTTGGCCGAAGCCTTCACTCGTCCACCGATGATGCATGCGCTCGGCAAGGCTGGATTCCAACAGTCCTACACATATTTCACATGGCGAGTAACCAAGCAAGAGCTCACCGATTACGGCACTGAGATTGCGCACCAGACATCGGCTTTCTTCCGTCCCAATTTCTGGGTCAACACACCAGATATTTTGCCCACCCACTTACAAAGCGGCGCACCTGCCATCTTTGCCCTTCGCGCGGTACTGGCAGCCACGCTTGCACCATCGTGGGGTATGTATGCCGGCTATGAACTCTTTGAGCATGCCCGCTTTAAAGATGGTGGCGAGGAGTATCTCGATTCCGAAAAGTATGAGATCAAAGTTCGTGATTGGGAATTAGCAACACAGAGTGGGCGGTCACTCGCACCTTTCATCGCTACCTTAAATGAGATCAGGCGAGCACATCCTGCGCTCCAGCGCCTTCGCAACCTTCATTTCCATCCTTGCGAAAACGACCAAATCATCGCCTATTCCAAAAGAGAGGGTAAAGACCTTATTCTTGTCATTGTGAATCTTGATCCCACTCGTGCGCAAGAGACGACCATCCGTTGGGATTATTCGGCACTCGGAATTAACTCGAAAGATTTCTCGGCAACAGATTTACTAGACGGCGCTTCCTATCAATGGTCAGAGGAGACGTACATACGCCTAGATCCCATCGGCAAACTCTCGCCTCTGGGTCGTGTTGCACATATCGCTCACGTAGAGCTTTAATCCATGAACTCCCTGCAAGAACTCGATCTCTACCTGATCGGTGAAGGGCGCCACGAAAGATTATGGGAAGCGCTGGGGGCGCATGTCGTTCGTAATTCTGCTGGCCAATTACTAGGTACAACATTCTCGGTGTGGGCCCCTAATGCACGCGCTGTGAGTCTGATTGGCGATCACAACTTTTGGGATAAGCAGACTCATCCCATGGCTAGCCTTGGGTCATCGGGTATCTGGGAGATCTTCATTCCGGATATTGGCGCTGGCACTCGCTATAAATTTGCGATCCAACACCAGAGCCAGACTTGGGTAGATCATGCAGATCCCATGGCGCAAGCTACGGAAATTCCACCTCTTACCGCCTCGCTCGTTTATGAGAAATCATTTATCTGGAGCGATGATCTTTGGTTAGAGAAGCGCGCACTATTTCAACCATGGCGCTCCCCCGTCAGTGTCTACGAAGTTCATTTAGGGTCGTGGCGGCCGGGTCTTTCCTATCGTGAGCTTGCAACGCAGTTACGTGATTATCTGCTCGAACAAAACTTTACTCACGTGGAATTTCTCCCACTCATGGAGCATCCTTTTGGCGGATCCTGGGGCTATCAAGTTACATCACTCTTTGCACCTACTTCGCGCTTTGGCTCGCCTGATGATCTTAAATACCTCATTAATACTCTTCACTTAGCTGGCCTCGGCGTCATTATGGATTGGGTCCCCGCACACTTTCCCAAAGACGAATGGGCGCTAGCTCGATTTGATGGCACTGCGCTTTACGAACACGAAGACCCACGGTTGGGCGAACATCCAGACTGGGGAACGTTGATCTTCAATTACAGCCGCAATGAAGTACGAAATTTCCTCGTGGCAAGCGCACTTTTCTGGATCCATGAGTTTCACATCGACGGTATTCGCGTCGACGCTGTTGCCTCCATGCTCTATTTGGATTACTCCCGCAAGGCAGATGAGTGGCTCCCCAATAAATATGGCGGCCGTGAAAATCTCGATGCCGTCGCTTTCTTGCAAGAAGTCACTGCCACTGCCTACGCACAAGCACCCGGAATTATGATGATCGCCGAAGAGTCCACTGCCTGGCCAGGCGTAACTAAGCCAACCTCAGAAAATGGGCTTGGCTTTGGATTTAAATGGAATATGGGCTGGATGCATGACACCTTGGAGTACATCAAGCGCGAGCCCATTCATCGTGGATATCACCACAATGAGATAACTTTCTCGATTCTCTACGCCTATAGCGAGAATTTCTTGCTCCCACTCTCACACGATGAGGTCGTCCACGGAAAAGGTTCGCTCATCGCAAAGATTCCCGGAGATCGCTGGCAAAAACTCGCCACGCTTCGTGCGCTCTATGGGTTTATGTGGTCGCATCCAGGCAAGAAGCTGCTCTTTATGGGCTGTGAATTTGCGCAAAGCGATGAATGGAGTGAAGCCAAATCCCTTGATTGGCACCTCTGTGCATTCGATGAACATCGCGGCGTCCAGAAAGTGATTGCAGAGCTCAATGCTCATTACCAATCCTTGCCTGCGCTCTGGGAACAAGATATTTCGCCTGCTGGTTTCCAATGGTTGATCGGAAACGATACCGAAGGCAATTCGCTCGCATTTGTTCGTTGGAGCACCGAAGGTAGGGCGATCGTATCGATCACCAACTTCTCCCCTGTTCCGCAAGAACACTATTCACTCCCTATGCCTCTAATAGGGCGTTGGCGCGAAATCATCAATACCGATTCAGTGGAATTTGGCGGAAGCGGTGTCTGCAATACCGAAATCATTGCTCACCCGCATGAACGCGATGGCTTCCCTGCAGAAGCGACACTTCGCCTGCCACCGCTGGCCACCATCTGGCTTACTCTTTAACTAACTTCTTATCTGACCCCAAATGCGCCACGGTGCTGGTTGCCATCAACATAACTGCTGGAATCATCAGCGCCGCGGTGAGATTAACTGCCTGCGCCACCCATGCGATAACAACTTTCATAATAAATGTCAGAACAGTATTGCTTACCCCAAGTAGCGCGACAACAACTCCGCCGGGCAAACTCGAACGCCGAGCTGCAATAGCAAAGAGTCCGGGAACTATGAATGAACAGCCTAGCCCGCCCATGGCAAAGGCGATCAAGGTAATAACAAAACCTTCAACCTTGTTGTGGTGCGAGAGAGAAATACCCACCAACATAAAGCAAATAAAACCGATTCCGCCGATGATCGGATTCCAACGCATCCAGAAACGCTCTGGGCGAATTGCAAAGAGTTTTGGAACGGTGAATCGAACCGAAATCATTGCTACAACGAAGATCAGATAGGTGAGAATGCTTATGGAGGCGCCCATGCCGAGCGATTCAGTACTGTAAATTGTCGCCCAATCGTTATTAGCAAATTCCAGCTGCAGCGCCATCAACATCGCGAAAATAACTACTGGCTGGAATGTAAAAGCGCCAAGGACGGTTTTGAGCGAAGTCTTAGGGTGCTCATCGTCGTATGGTGCCGGTCCCATCAAAGTAGGGCGCAGGGCGTGGATGGCGTAGAGCGAGATACCCAAGCAGAGCGCCATCAAAGTATCGATATGTATGGCCAGTGAGACTCGACCTGTGATTACTACGGCAATAATCGCTGTGGTGAGCGCTCCACTGCTCCACATCCCATGGAAGACCGGGATCAATACCTGTCCGCTCTGTTCTTGACGGTGAATAGCTTGAGCATTAATGCTGATATGAAAACACGAGAGAACAAAACCAATGACTAAGTTGTCGATCAACCAGATCCAACCAGTATGAAAATGTGGCACAAGTGCGATAGATCCATACATGCCAATTGTTGAGCCAATAAGTACCGGGCGCACTCCATATTTGTGGACAACATCACCCATGAAAATAAGTGCCAGGAGGCTTCCGATCGCACCTAACGATAGAAACGTGCCGAAAGTGCCATTGTTGAGATGGAGATTGGCTTTGATTTCAGGGGTACGCGGAGAGGTAGCCATAATTCCCACACCAAAGAGAAAGAAGAGCGATGCAAGTAACTGCTTCTCACGTCTACTGATTATGGTGCTCAAAAGAGCGCACTCGCTAACATCCCGCGCGCCTTAATTAAGTCGGGATCGCTGGGATCGACTAATTCAAATAATTGAAGAAGGTGTTCTCGAATGGCTTTCTGTTCATCACCTGTGGTGGCTTTAATGCTTTCGATCAGTCGAACGAATGCTGATTGGTTGAGACCTTGTGAGATCTCAATGTCGGCAGCTTTAGCTGCGCTCTCAATATTGCTGGCATCTTCATTTGCTGCCTTGATCGTCGCAATCGGATCAAGTCCTTGGATGCGAAGCAAAAGCTCTGCTTGAGCAAGGCCAATCTTTGCCATCTGCTCTGCTGGCTTGCGGCTAATCCATTTTTTATAAGCATCCCGGGCAGCAGCGAAATCTCCGCGCTCCATAGCATCGAGCGCTTCAATCTCTTCAGGCTCGAGGACTTCTTCCGGGATTACACCCGCCACCGGTCCATCTCCTACCCCGCGCTCGGCGGCAAGTGCCAAGACTCGATCGATCACGAGGCGAATTTGGTCAACGGGAGGAAGGGATTCAAAGAGAGGAACAACTTGTTCTTGAATAATGGCAATGGTGGTGGGGGCGGTATTGATTTGTAGCGCCTTAGCTAATTGCGGTTCGGCATCGACATTGAGTGTGCCCAAGTTCCAGGGCGCTTCAATGTTTTCGCCCTTATCTACTTGGTGGAAAGCGGCCATGGTTTCGAGCAGAGTTGTGGTGTTGGTGCTTCGAGCTGACCAGCCCACCACGATCCAGACTTTGGTATTGGATTCAGGTATCACCTGACCAATAATTGATGTCTGGTCGAGCGCGAGTCCGGGCAGGTTTTCCGGCAAATTCGCTGGCTTGGCCAGTGCGCCGAGATCGATCGCCTGCGAAAAATTCTTAGGCAGTGGGGGCATGCTCATGGCTATATCTTAGTTAAGAGATCGTCGCGGGGCTGTTGATACCGGCCATTGCCTCTTGCGAAAGTCCCACATCAGTTCGGAACGGAAGAATATTCTGAATATATTCCTGCGTTGCATGATCAAGCCCCAAATCATGGCCAGCGGCTTCGCCTAAGTACCAGCGATGTTCAAGAATTTCATGGAACATTTGGGCCGGCTCAACTCGACCACGCAGATGATCGGGAATTTGATTCATTACATGGTCATAGACTTCGACCATCCAGCGACGGGCACTATCTTCAATAGCTGGTAACGGCTTCTTCTCGCGACCTCGGAAGCGATCAAAAGATGCCAGCAAGCGCTTGGCCTGAAGTTCTTCGCATTGAATTCCCGTGAGGTCGGCCAGGCGGTTTTGGTAGTAACCAGCAGCAACTAATTTCGGAGTGAATTTAAGTGCGCCCTTATCTCCATCCATTGTTACTTCTACTTCTTCTACTGCAAAGCCAAGATCTTGCAAGGTACGCATGGCTTTTTCAACGGCGTGACGATCTTGCGGATCAAGAATTTGAGGTTCTTTCAACATCTTCCATAATCTGCGATAGCGACGAATCACACCTTCACTCGCGCGCACTGGATCCATACCTGGGTGGAGAACCCCTGCATGAGCGAGGTCATCGAGTTCAGCCGCCACATTAAAGAGTGCGATATCAAGATCGTGTTCGCGCTGACCATCGCTCAGTTGGTTTTGAAATTCACCAGTTTCGGCATCTACTAAGTACGCCGCATATTGATCAGCATCTCGGCGAAAGAGCGTATTAGAGAGCGAACAATCGCCCCACCAGAAACCAAGCAGATGTAGTCGAACTAAGAGAAGTGCGAGCGCATTGGCCATATTGGAAATATCGTGCGGAGTAACTGAGCCACTCAAAATTACCCGGTATGGAAGGGAGAAGGGCAGGTAGTGCGTAGCAAGGGCTACTGGCAGTTCTTCGCCATTCTCATCGGTACGGCCTTCGACTACGGCTACTGGCTCGACACAGGGAGCCTGCCGGGAATTGAGCTCGCGCAAAATGGTGTACTCGCGATTAGCAAACTCGGTGACCGTCTCTTTAACAGCGTAGATCTCGCCTTCTTCGCCTCCGAAGGGGCGGACGAGGCGAACCACGTGGCGGGAGATTCCGCGCATTGAGGTCAGGCTCTCATCTTCAGGCCACTCTTCCAGCGGTTTACTCCATGGCAGGCGAGCGAGCGAGGACATCTCCTCTGCTTGACCTGTAATGCGTAATCCGGACATGGCGCCATTCTTCCGTAGTTCGCTCATAAAGGTCTGAGAATGAGCGCGATCTGGCGGGTGAAGTTCGGGTAAATAGGTTGATATTCCTCACTCTTATCCGCCCGTCCACCAAATATCCGCCAGTTGTGAGGATTAAAATGGAAATATGGCACAGATATTAAAGCGAGTCAGTAAGCGCAGCAAGGCAGCCCCTGCTCCGGAAGACCTTGGAGCGTTAGGCGCACCACTCGATAGAGCGCATCCCTTTTACTTTGGCTTTCTTGCAGCAGCCGGCGCTATTACTGCGATCACTCTACTGCGCGGACTTGCCTCTGCCAGCCAAGTATTTATCTTGATCGTAATCTCCCTCTTTCTTGCAGCTGGCCTTAATCCTGCGGTTCTCTTCTTCCAACGACGTGGGCTCTCCCGCGGCGCCGCAGTAGGAATTATCGTCGCAATAGTTTTGGGTTTTGTTGGGCTCTTTGCCTGGATTGCGATCCCACCCATTGTGGATCAACTCAATTCGCTGGTTCGCAATGCACCAACACTTTTGGGAAATCTTAAGCACAATCACTCTCTCAATGCTCTCAATAGTCGCTTTGGCATCATTGATGCAATTACCAAGAAGGTCAACACAAATATTCACGATGGTCAGTTTGTCATTACTGCATTCGGAGGAGTTGTGGGAGTCGGCAAGGCTGTACTTTCAGGTGCAATTGCAGCTCTCACAATCCTTGTACTGACCTTATATTTCTTAGCGTCACTGCCTACAGTCACTCAGACTGCTTACCGCCTGATCCCCGCAAGTCGCCGCAACCGAGTCTCCAAAATTAGTGATGCGATTATCTTCCGCATTGGTGCCTTTGTTGGCGGGCAAGCGACAGTAGCAGTCATCGCTGGGTTTTATATTTTGATTCTCGGATTTGCGCTTCGACTTCCCTATCTCACCGCGCTTGCTGTTTTAGTCTTTATTTGTGGTCTTATTCCCTTAATAGGTCACTTGCTCGGCATAACTGTCGTGACCTTGGTGGCATTTACCAAGTCGCCGATCGCAGCCATCATTGCCTTTGTTGGGTACTTGATCTACGTGCAGATCGAAAACTACGTGGTGATGCCTCGCATCATGAAGCGTTCACTCTCACTGCCTGGACTAGTCACAGTAATCGCGGCGCTCTTGGGAACAAGTTTGCTTGGACTTGTTGGTGGAATCCTATGTGTGCCTATCGCGGCGGCAATTCTCTTGATTATCGAAGAAGTTGTTTATCCTCGCGCAGATAACTCTTAGATCTCTTCAGGCAATGGTAGGCGCAGCGGCGCTACCATTCGAGTGATCTCACTAAGGACCCGATAGACCATCGGCTCGCCCACCCAGAGATGTTTCGCATCTGCAACTGGTATTAATTCGAGTTGCGGGATAACTGCAAATCGCTGCGCAGCTTCGACTGGCTTTAAATAATCATCGTGTTCTGGAATCAGCGCCACAATCGGGCGGCCATCGCTGGCCCAAAAGGCGAGCTCATCTTCTGAGACCTTCATCAGCGGTGGACTCAACAAGATCAAACCCTTGACTCGCGGATCTCTGGCATGGCGCAAGGCAATCTCAGTTCCAAATGACCAGCCCATCACCCAAAGATTGTCGGCTTGTAGCGAATCAAAACAATAATTTATGCCAGCAACTACATCGAACTTCTCGCTATCGCCATTATCGTAACGGCCTTGGCTCGTTCCCCGCTCGCTCGTGGTTCCGCGGGTATTAAAGCGCACGATTTCGATGCCCGCCATAAAAGGAAGTCGATTGGCGGCTTTCTTATAGATGTGTGAATCCATCATCCCGCCACCTGTGGGGTTGGGGTGGAGCGCCAAAATTGTTGCCGTGCGCGGACCGAGCGGTGAGGCCGATTCCCCCACTAAAGTCAGCCCATCTTCAGTGTGAAGCTCAAAATTCTGACGATTAGCCGGCAAAACAGTGCTCGGACGTATTAACTCTGACACGAGTTAAGTTTACTCTTAGCAGATGAGCACACCTGCCACTTTTGATAGTCACAACCCTGCTACCGGGGAACTCTTTGCTACCTATAGAAATACCAGCGCCGATGAGGTCAACGAAGCGGTGGCAAAAGCTCACCTGGCCGGTCAACTCTGGGGCGCCTCTTCCTTTGCTGCGCGCAAATCACTTTTGCTTCAGTGGGCAAAGCTACTGACAAAAAATATTGATGAGATGGCGGCGTTGATTTGTAGCGAGACTGGAAAGCCCACCAGCGATGCCATTCTCGAAATTACTTTAGCTATTGAACATGTTGCATGGGCCGCCAAGCATGCCGAGCAAGTATTAGGCACACAGCGTCGTCCTTCTGGACTATTAATGTTGAATATGAAATCCCGCGTAGAGCGCTCTCCCTACGGCGTAGTTGGAGTGATTGGGCCCTGGAACTACCCCATCTTTACCCCTATGGGCTCGATCGGGTACGCCCTAGCTGCCGGAAATGCTGTGGTCTTTAAGCCCAGCGAGTACACCCCTGGTATCGGTCAATGGCTGGCGGATTCATTCGCTGAAATTTCGCATATCCCCAATCTATTCATCTGCATCCCTGGACTAGCCGATACTGGTCGCGCCCTTACCCAATCAGCAGTAGGCAAGATTGCCTTTACCGGTTCGACTGCGACGGCGAAGAAAGTTGCAGCTGCAGCTGCCGAGCGAATGACTCCCACCGTTTTGGAGTGCGGCGGAAAGGATGCCGTGATCGTTGCTGATGATGCCAATATCTCGCGCGCTGCCGAATTCGCACTCTGGTCTGCAATGTCTAATGCCGGACAGACCTGCATTGGCGCAGAGCGCGTCTATGTCGTGGAGAGCGTTGCCGATCGCTTCCTAGATGAAATTAGCGCAATGGCTCGAAATATTCGTGCTTCAAGTGATGGCAATTATGGCCCCGCCACAATGCCGTCACAGATTGGCGTGATTCGAAGCCATGTCTTAGATGCGCAATCTCATGGTGCAACTTTCCTTGTAGGAGGACCAGAGAGCGTCGGAGATAGATTCGTTCAACCGATCATCATGACTAACGTTGCTGAGAACTCCACTGCAATGACCGAGGAGACCTTTGGACCGACCCTGGCTATTAATCGTGTTGCCAATATCAGCGAAGCGATCGCTAAAGCTAATGCCTCTCGCTACGGCCTGGGTGCATCAGTGTGGTCTCGCCGCAACGGCAATAAGATCGCCTCACAATTGCAATGCGGAATGGTCTCCGTTAACTCGGTCATCGCCTTCGCCGCTGTGGCATCAGTTCCCTTTGGCGGCGTCAAAGATAGCGGCAATGGTCGAATTCATGGTCCCGAGGGTCTTATGGAATTTACCTATCCCCGGACGGTAGTGAGTGAGAGTTTTAGAATTCCGATCGCTTTCACAACCTTTAAACGGACAAAGTTTGTAGATAAATTCATTCGCAAAGCGATCGAGCTACTTCACTAGTACTTTGATCGAGAATTAATATCTAGGAGCGTTCCTAGTTCGTTCTGTTCTAGGCGCTCGATTATTTTTCTTTGACCAGCACGAGTTATGCCAGTGGCGACGGCCCTCTACATCATGCTCAAGCCATGCCACGGTATGCGGTGTTGCGGTTGGAATCATTTGATCGCAGCCGGGGCAGCGATAAGGCTTGGTGGAAGTTGAGCCGCTAATTTTTCGGACGATGTAATCACCATCGGGATGCTCTTCTCGAGCGTCAATACTCATGCCCATTCCTAATGGGCGATCCTCGGATGCGTTCTCGCCACCGCGCGCACGACGTTTAGGGTGATTTCTCCGGGGACTCACAGGTCTATTCTCCCCTAACTTTCGCGCCAGCGCTTACTAGGGCAAGATATGTCTCATGCAGACGGCCGTAAAATCGAATATTGCTATCGATGTCCAGGCCCTCACCAAGACCTATCTCGACAAGAGCGCACCTGGCGGAGTGAAGTACGCCGTCAATGGCGTCGATCTTCAGGTCTTTACTGGCGAAATTTTTGCCCTCCTGGGCCCCAACGGGGCAGGCAAGAGCACGACTATTGAAATCCTCGAAGGCTTCCGCGCTCGAACATCAGGCAACGTCACGGTTTTAGGATTTGATCCGTCGGAGAAAGGTGCAGATGAGCGCCATTGGCGCAATCAGATCGGCATCGTCTTACAGGCGGCCAGCGATGCAGGCGACCTGACCGTTCGAGAATGCCTCCATCACTTCGCCAAGTACTACACCAACGCCAAGGAGCCTGAGTCGGTCATTGATGCTGTGGGGCTGCGCGAGAAAGTGGATTCAAAAATTGGTTCACTCTCGGGCGGGCAACGCCGCCGGTTAGATGTAGCGCTCGGAATTATCGGTTCCCCAACCATTCTCTTTCTCGATGAACCGACGACTGGCTTTGACCCGGAAGCTCGACGTGCGTTTTGGGACTTAATCCGCACCCTTCGAGATGAAGGCACAACTATTCTCCTTACAACTCATTACTTGGATGAAGCCGAAGCTCTCGCCGATCGAGTAGGCGTCATCGTGAATGGAAAAATAAAAGAGATCGCAATCCCCAGCCAGTTAGGCGGTCGCCATCTCGCGCAAGCTCGGGTTACGTGGCGAGAAGGATCTGTGACTCAAGAGCTCTTCACCGATAACCCCAGCGCTGAAGTCATCTCGCTGTCACAGAAATTTGGTGGCGACATTCCAGAACTTACGGTTTCTCGGCCAACGCTGGAAGAGATTTATCTCCAGATGATTGGGGGATCCCATCATGAATAAAGTGAATAAAAATGGTCCGATCCGACTCGGCCTATTACGCGGGAAAATTGAGATTCGCCAATTTATGCGCCAACGCGAATCCGTTGTCTTTACGCTGCTCTTTCCAGTCATTCTTCTCTTTATTTTTGGCTCGGTATTTAAAGACAAGATCGCACCTGGCGTCTCCTTTAGTCAGTATTTTGTCGCCGGAATGATCGCATCAGGACTAGTCAACTCCGGCTTCCAGCAATTAGCGATCATGATTCCGATGGAGCGCGATTTCGGAACGCTCAAGCGACTTCGCGGAACGCCCATGTCGCCCATCTCTTACTTCATCGGAAAATCTATTCTGGTGACGGCCTCGATGTTGGTGCAGACCTTTGCGCTGCTACTTTTTGGTGCGCTTTTCTTTAAACTTCACCTCCCTCATTCGGTGGCGCTGTGGTGGCGCTTTACGTGGTTGATCATTCTCGGCAGCATCGCCTCCACCGTGCTGGGGATTGCCTTCTCCGCGATTCCTAAAAATGGCCGAGGCGCTTCGGCTGTTGTCTCCCCCATCGTTATTATTTTGCAATTCCTGAGCGGCGTCTTCTTTGTCTTCTCCAGTCTGCCGAAGTGGATGCAGCAAGTTGCGGCGATCTTCCCGCTCAAGTGGCTGACTCAAGGGATGCGTTCTGTTTTTCTTCCGCAGAGTTTTGCGACCAAAGAGCCAGCCCACAGCTGGGAGACCAATCGGATTCTCACCATTCTTGTTATTTGGATCGTGATCGGAACTTTCTTTGCTATCCGCTCCTTCCGCTGGAGCGAGAAGTAATGAAAAGCAAGAGCGCGATTGCACTCGCTGTGCTCATTGCTTTTCCAAGCTCTTCCGTGGCTGCGACTACTAAACCGACACCTAAGCCCACAGTTCGTGCGACTGCAAAGGCGACAGTAAAGCCAACAACAAAAAGAACTCTGCCCAAGCGGGTTTATCATCGCCCTGCTCCTCGCAAACATATAGCCGTCTCGCCTTCGCCTTCACCACTATGGCCACCAGTGAATTTCCAGAAGAATAAGTCCGGAGATTCCTACGCCAAAATATTGAAGAATGAGGAGCTCATTGGTCTAGCCTCTGCCTCTCCGGCTCTCACGTCGGCGCTTCAGCCGTGCTCTCAATATGCCTGCGCAGCAGTAATTGTGGCCTCCGAAAATATCTGTTCATGGTGGAACATCACATCCCTAGTCACCGGTATCAGCTCAGTCGACACCACCAAGCGAGTAACGCTGGGAACTCTGCGCACGCTAGCAAAAGGAACTCCCAAGCAGAGATATGAAACGATTATTCTGGTCTCTAGCGAAGCGGTAGCAGATGGCGTTCGTGTCGAAGGAATCAATGCTAACTGCATGAGTTCAACCCCTACCGAAACAATCCCCGGAAATATTTACACTCCCGCAAGTAATAGCTAGCGATTAGCTCCCGGAACCCATAACTGATCGCCGATCTCTTTGTTGGCTACACGCGCCAAGACGAAAAGTAGATCAGAGAGCCGGTTGAGATATTTGGCCGTCAATGGATTAACACCACCGCCAAATTGGTGAATTGCATGCCAGGTATGGCGCTCTGCGCGACGTACAACGGTGCGAGCTACATGGAGAAGCGATGCTCCCGCAGTTCCGGATGGAAGCACAAATGAGCGAAGCGGTTGGAGCGTATCGTTGTAGAGATCAATGTTTTTCTCAAGATACTCAATCTGAGATTCTAAGACGCGAAGTGGTTCAATCTTTGGTTCATCGACAACCGGTGTACAGAGATCTGCGCCCACGTCGAAAAGATCATTTTGAATGCGAATCAGTAAGGCAACGATCGCTTGGTCCTGAATATTTCCCAAGGCAAGTGCTACGCCGATCGAGGAGTTCGCTTCATCCACTGTGGCATAGGCCTCAAGGCGAGGATCATTTTTCGATGTTCGGCTCATATCTCCGAGGGAAGTGGTGCCATCATCGCCTGTTTTTGTATAGATACGCGTCAGATTAACCATGAGATAAGCCTATTGAAGGAAGTACGATACGACTACCTCATCATAGGTGGGGTCCAGAAGCGAGAGGTAGGGCGATCATGAGCGAGCGGTTTCGTGTCATTGGTGGCAGCCACCTTGTCGGCACGGTCAGCGTCTCTGGGGCGAAGAATTCAGTCCTGAAATTGATGGCAGCTAGCTTGCTTGCTCCCGGCACCACAACCATCTCCAATGTTCCAGATATTCTGGATGTAGAGATCATGTCCGAGTTACTCACCCGCCTCGGCTGCGCAGTCCAGCACACCGGTCAGAGCGTGAGCATCACGGTTCCAGAAGCGCCGCTTCACCGAGCTGATTACGACTTAGTGCGCAAAATGCGCGCCTCCATCAATGTTCTTGGACCCCTCGTTGCTCGGGTTGGAGAGGCGGAAGTCGCACTCCCAGGCGGAGATGCTATTGGCCCACGCCCGCTCGATATGCATATGAAGGGCTTGGAATCACTCGGCGCCACCGCAACGATCGAACACGGCTATGTTGTTGCTCGCGCACCGCACGGACTTCATGGCGCCGATGTTTTGCTCGACTTCCCATCGGTGGGAGCAACCGAAAATATTATGACCGCAGCGGTCTTAGCCAGCGGCGTTACGACTATTGATAATGCGGCTCGCGAGCCCGACATCGTCGATCTCGGTGAATTTCTCATCTCTATGGGAGCAAAAATCGAAGGTCTTGGAACTCCGATCATCTCCATCACCGGTGTTGATCGACTCCACCCCACCAGCCATAAGACTGTTCCCGATCGGATCATTGCAGGAAGTTGGGCCTTTGCCGCTGTAATCACACAAGGTGACATCACCATTCTTGGTTCACATCCTGGCCATCTAGAAATTCCGCTCGAAAAACTCACCTCAGCCGGTGCGATCATCACAAGTGTTGACAATGGTTTCCGCGTTCGCATGGAATCTCGGCCCACTGCAATTGATATCTCCACACTCCCCTATCCAGGGTTCCCCACCGACCTACAGCCGATGGCAATCACCATGAATGCTGTGGCAGAAGGAAGTTCGATCGTGACGGAGAATGTTTTCGAAGGACGATTTATGTTCGTCAACGAACTTTCACGACTGGGTGCACATATCCATGTCGATGGCCACCATGCATCTATTACTGGCGTTTCAGAGTTATCGGGCGCGCCCGTCCAAGCTACTGATATTCGGGCAGGTGTCGGCCTCGTGCTTGCTGGATTAGTAGCAGAAGGTGAAACAATCGTCGAAGATGCATTTCACATCGACCGTGGCTTCCCTGGGTTTGCCGAGTCGCTCCAATCACTCGGTGCCGATGTCTCGCGGATCTAACTCGACGCTCCTGCATTAAAAAAGCCCCAACCGAATTGGCTGGGGCTTTTTTATGGAACGAATTAGGCGCTTGCTTGTCCCAAGATAGAGACGCGGTTATTGGATACTGAGATAAATCCACCGTTGATAGCGAAATCATTGGTGCTTCCATCAGCAGCTTTCACTGTGACAGTGCCATCAACAAGTACGCCGAGAAGTGGGGCGTGATTCGGCAAGATGCCAATATCGCCTTCGAGGGTACGGGCAGAAACCTGTGTGGCTTCGCCGGACCAGACTCGCTTCTCTGGAGAAACCACTTCAACAGTGAGATTAACGCTCATGAAATTAAGCCTTAACCGAAGCTGCGAGTTCTGCAGCCTTCTTCTCTACATCTTCGAGCCCACCGCACATGAAGAATGCCTGCTCTGGAAGGTGATCGTACTTTCCATCTGCAAGTGCTTCGAAAGCATCAATGGTCTCAGTCAATGGAACGAAGGATCCGTCGATTCCTGTGAAGACCTTCGCTACGAAGGTGTTCTGTGACAAGAAGCGTTGGATACGACGAGCGCGACCTACGAGGATACGGTCTTCTTCAGAGAGTTCATCGATACCCAAGATAGCGATGATGTCCTGAAGATCCTTGTAGCGCTGAAGAATCTGCTTGATGCGGTTAGCAACCCGGAAGTGGCGCTCACCGATATAGCGAGGATCCAAGATACGTGAAGTTGAATCGAGTGGATCTACCGCAGGATAGATACCGAGCTCTGAGATTGGACGAGACAACACTGTGGTTGCATCCAAGTGAGCAAAGGTGGTGTGTGGAGCTGGGTCAGTGATGTCATCGGCAGGAACATAAATAGCCTGCATTGATGTAATCGAGTGTCCCCGAGTCGAAGTGATTCGCTCCTGGAGCTGGCCCATCTCATCAGCCAAGGTTGGCTGGTAGCCCACTGCAGATGGCATACGGCCGAGAAGTGTTGATACTTCTGAACCTGCCTGAGTGAAGCGGAAGATGTTATCGATGAAGAGAAGCACATCCTGCTTCTGAACATCGC
The DNA here is from genome assembly GCA_903919375.1 of uncultured Actinomycetes bacterium. Lineage (GTDB taxonomy): Bacteria > Actinomycetota > Actinomycetes > Nanopelagicales > Nanopelagicaceae > AAA044-D11. The sequence goes on from CAIXHZ010000122.1 coordinate 20,009, forward strand.
GGAAGTACTCAGCCATGGTGAGAGCTGAAAGTGCAACACGAAGACGCGTGCCAGGTGGCTCATCCATCTGACCGAAGACCAAGGCGGTCTTATTGATAACGCCAGTCTCTGTCATTTCAAGGAAGAGGTCGTTACCTTCACGAGTACGCTCACCGACGCCAGCGAATACAGAAACGCCACCGAAGTTCTCCGCAACGCGATAGATCATCTCTTGAATAAGAACGGTCTTACCTACACCAGCACCACCAAAGAGGCCGATCTTTCCACCGCGAACATAAGGTGTAAGAAGATCGATAACTTTGATACCAGTTTCGAACATCTCGGTCTTTGACTCGAGCTGATCGAATGCAGGTGCTGTGCGGTGGATTGGCCAACGCTCTTTAATGTCAAGTGATGAGGTGGGAACATCGAGTGATTCGCCCAATGTGTTGAAGACGTGGCCCTTGGTCACATCGCCCACTGGTACAGAGATTGGCGCTCCAGTATCTGCTACAGCAGCACCGCGAACCATGCCATCTGTTGGTTGCATGGAGATAGCACGGACGAGGTTATCGCCGATGTGCTGTGCAACTTCGAGGGTCAGGGTGCGCTTCTGACCGCTGAGCTCTACCTCAACGTGAAGTGCGTTAAAGATTGCTGGCATCGCATCGGCGGGGAATTCAATATCCACGACCGGACCGATGACGCGTGCTACGCGACCAGTTCCCTTGTTGTTCTCTGACATCATTCGCTCCCTGCGCTAGCTGAGGCAAGCGCATCTGCGCCGCCAACGATTTCACTGATCTCTTGGGTAATTTCGGCCTGACGTGCCGCATTGGCAAGACGGGTCAAAGATTTGATGAGTTCATCAGCATTATCCGTTGCTGACTTCATCGCACGACGGCGAGCTGCGTGCTCAGAGGCAGCAGATTGCAACATCGCGTTAAAGACACGAGCTTCGACGTAACGTGGGAGAAGTGCATTAAGTACTTCACCCGCATTTGGTTCGAATTCGTACATAGCCTTGAGCTCATGGCTGGCATCGACGCCGACATCTTCAGTTAACTGAAGCGGGAGCATCTGAGCGGCAACCGGAAGCTGGGTAATCATCGATTTGAACTCGGTATAAATGATATGGAGTTCATCGACGCCAGCAAGATCTGCAGAATCAGTAGTAAAGGCTGAGATCAGTGCTGAGGAAACTTCTTGGGCATTTTCAAAGGAAGGATTATCGGAGAATCCAGTCCATGATCCTGCGATCGCGCGGTTGCGGAATCGGTAGAAGTTCACTGCCTTACGACCCACCAAGTAGGCACTTGTCTCAAGACCGCGCGCCTGAAGAGCCGCGATAAGTAGATCGCCCTCTTTGATTGCAGCATTGGAGTAAGCGCCGGCCATTCCGCGATCCGCGGAGATAACCAAGACCGCAGCGCGGCGAGGATTGTCTACAGCAGAGGTAAGCGGATGTGGTGTGGTCGAGAGCGAGGCAACGGCTGTTACTGCGCGGGTGAGCTCAGTCGAATATGGCGAGGAAGCGTTTACGCGTTGCTGCGCCTTGACGATACGAGAGGCAGAGATTAACTCCATCGCTTTCGTGATCTTCTTGGTCGCTTTAACGGAGCGCATCCGTCGGCGATAGATTCGAAGTTGGGCGCCCATGAGTTACTTAGCACCTGCAGTAGGTTGGAACTTGCCCTTAAATGTTGTGATTGCCTCTTTGAGAGTTGCGACGGTGTCGTCGGTCAACTCACGTGTTGTGGCAATGACATCCAAAATTGATTTGCGATCAGTCGCGAGGAAATCGAGGAACTCGGTTTCAAAGCGACGGATATCAGCAACAGGAATGGAATCCATTTCGCCGGTTGTGCCAGCCCAGATAGATGCAGCCATACGCTCGACTGAATAAGGTGAGTATTGACCCTGCTTCAAAAGCTCAACCATGCGAGCACCGCGCTCGAGTTGTTGCTTTGATGCCGCATCAAGATCTGAACCGAAAGCAGCGAATGCTTCAAGTTCACGATACTGAGCGAGGTCCAAACGAAGACGTCCAGCAATCTTCTTAATCGCCTTGGTCTGAGCAGAACCACCGACGCGAGATACCGAAATACCTACGTTGATCGCAGGGCGAACGCCAGCGTTAAAGAGATCTGTCTCCAAGAAGCACTGACCATCGGTAATCGAAATTACGTTGGTAGGAATAAATGCAGAAACGTCATTTCCCTTGGTTTCGATGATCGGCAAGCCAGTCATAGAACCGCCTCCGAGTTCATCAGAGAGCTTTGCGCAACGCTCGAGCAGACGTGAGTGTAAGTAGAAAACATCGCCTGGGTAGGCTTCGCGACCTGGTGGGCGACGAAGGAGGAGCGAGACGGAACGATAAGCCTCAGCTTGCTTAGAGAGGTCATCGAAAATAATAAGGACGTGCTCGCCCTTGTACATCCAGTGCTGACCAATGGCAGAACCGGTGTAAGGAGCTAAGTACTTGAAGCCTGCTGGATCTGATGCAGGTGAAGCAACGATTGTTGTGTAC
>CAIXHZ010000123.1 GCA_903919375.1 uncultured Actinomycetes bacterium
AATCTCGCCATAACGATGAACGGCGCAAACTCCCAGCAATTCATGCTTTCCTGAGATTCGAGTAACGATCTCTTCAATGACGCTCTGCGCTGATGGATGAATCTCATAGGTCAGTGACTTCACCGATCGGCCATGATCGTTATCTCGGACATCGCCAGAAAAGATCACCATGGCGCCGGCTTGATCACTCTTCACCTGTGCGGTGAGCGATGCCGTATCGATGACCTGATCAGTTACTAGCGCTGTGATCATGGCCCTCCAACTGATCGAGAATATGAGCGGCCAGGCGTTCGATAATGACCAGGCCATCTTTAACAGCGCCAGGTGAACCCGGCAGATTAATAATCAAACTCTTACCCGTCACGCCCGCAAAGCCACGCGACAAATCGGTGGTCGGAACTTTCTCGCGGCTATATGCGCGAAAGGCCTCCAAGATGCCGGGCATCTTCTTCTCGATAAGTGGTTCAGTTGCTTCGGGTGTGAGGTCAAAGGGCGAGACTCCAGTGCCACCAGTAGTGACAATTAAATCAACGCCAGCAGAAATTGCCGATGTGATAGCGCCACGAATCTTTTCAATATCGTCTGGAATAACGGTCGATGGCGGAACGTCATAACCCAGCGCGGTAAGTCCCTCGACCAAAATCTGGCCAGAGCGATCTTCATAGATGCCTTGTGAGGCTCTATTGCTGGCCGTGATAACAATTGCTTTTTTCATTAGCGGTGCCAGTGGCCATTTCGTCCGCCATCTTTTTCAATGACCTGAACATTGGTAATGGTGGCGAAGGGATCGAGCGCCTTAATCATGTCGATAATAGTGAGACCAGCAATCGATACTGCGGTGAGCGCTTCCATTTCCACACCAGTGCGATCTGCGATCTTGACCTTGGCAACAATGGCGACGCCATCACTTTCTACCGTCAGTTCAACATTGACGCTAGAGATTGCTAGCGGATGGCAGAGTGGAATTAATTCTGGCGTCTTTTTAGCGCCCATGATTCCGGCAACGCGCGCAGTGGCAAGGACGTCACCCTTAGGGGCGGTGCCATCGGCGATCAACGCAAGAACTTCTTTACTTAACAACACTTTTCCAGCAGCGGTTGCAGTACGAACTGTCTCTTCACGATCGGAGACATCGACCATGTGGGCTTCGCCCTTGGCATTGATGTGAGTTAATTTGTCGCTCATTGGGTAATCCTAACGGGAGAAAGCTTCTCGAAGCGGACGGCGAAGAATCACAACGATAGCTAGGGCGATGGCTAAGAGGATCAGACTAAGGGCGTAGGCCGCATCGGGATTGAGATCGAGCTCCTGATAAATCTGCATGCTCCATGTCTGAGTCACACCCGGCAACGATCCGGCAAACATCATCGTCGCGCCAAACTCTCCCAAGATGCGAGCCCACGCGAGTGCTGCGCCGGTAATGATCGAGGAACGAGCCTGCGGAATAGCGATGAGTCGAAAGAGTTGGCTCCCTGTTGCACGATCAATCGTTGCAGCATCTTCGATCTCTCGAGGTAGAGAAGTAAATCCCGATTCAGCGATCAAGACCATAAAGGGCAGCCCAATAAAGATCCCAGTAAAAATCACTGCTGATTGCGTAAAGGGCATCTGCCACCCAGTTTGAGAATAGATAAATGTCCCGATCAATCCGCGGCGGCTAAGCAAGCCAAGTAGTGCAAGTCCAGCCACTGTCGGAGGCAACGCGATCGGAGCTAATACGATGGGGCGAATAACGCCCGCCAATCGTTGATTGCCGTGGGTGAGCCACCATGCAAGTGGTACTCCCAATACTGTGACTGCAATGAGGGCAAGTGCCGATGTCCAGAGCGATAGGACGACTGCCGTCAGTGAATGACCACTCTGCAATTGTGAGAAAAGGTGCGAGTACGGAACTTTAGCCAAGAGCGCGATCATTGGCCCAGCAACAACAACAATGGCAATCCAGGCCAGCGCTGTTGTGAGTGGATCAATCTTTCGATTCTTCATTAATTGACGCCAAATCCGCTCTGCTTGAGAAATATCTTTGCTTGGGTCGCGGTGAAATAGGAGTAGACCGTCTTTACCCAGGGATTTTTCACTGTGCTCTTACTGCTGGCGATCCCGATTTGGTATTGGGAATTTGCAACATCGCTATGGGCAAATGGAATTGCGCGAATCTTGCTGGGGTTAGCGATGACATCGGTCTTAAAGATAAGTGCGGCATCAACAGCCCCGGCCAATAACTTTGCGAGCGCACTCGCATCACTACCTTCGAGTGAAACTGGAGATGAAGTGACAATGCCATCTGCTTTTAACCCCGCATCTGCTGCGGCGCCGCAGGGAACGGTATGTCCACATTGCAGCCATTTTGTAGAACCATTAAGTCCATTAAAGGATGTGATCGGCGAATTAATGGGAACGGCGAGAATGACCTGGTTAGTTACATAATTAACTGGCATGGGAAATTGACCACCAGTGAGTGTCATGCTCGCGATATCGGCAGTCGCAAAAATGTCGGCCGGCGCACCATTGTTAATTTGAGTCGCCAGTGTGGATGAAGAACCAAAGACGAGTGAGACCTTAATCTTGGGAAAGGCCTTCTGGAATTTATCGGCCAAAGCGGTATACGCCTTGGTCAGACTAGAGGCGGCAAAGATCGTGACGGTATGGGTGGGGCTATCGGCCAGGGCTGGAGCAGGCGCACTTTGGCTCAAGGCGATAAGCAGCGCGATGGCGACAAGTGCTCTCTTCATCTGCCAATTCTCCCCTGCCCCATAAGCCCAGCGCCAACCCAAGGCGGTATCACTTGCCTGAGAAGCGCCGACCCTTTTATAACGGGAGCCTGAGAGAGCTCTCCCCTAGCGCGATAATCATGCGCTGATATGCTTTTCCTCTATCCACACCATGTATTCAGGTATCTAAGTACCTAGGTATCTAAGTTTCCAGGAGGTCTGACATGTCACTGCAAAGCGATGAAGCTCGTTTGGTTCTACGTAACGTGTGGGCATCCCAGGGAGATGCAGTTGCTGAACTGGATGAAGAGTGCAATCCCAATAAAGTCTGCCGCAATATGAAGGAAGTTACCTTCGAAGGCTTTGGCGAAGAGGGACAAGATATTAAATCTGCATGGAAAGATGCGCTTGCCCGCGATGGAAAGCTCGGTACCGGTTCTATCGGTGACCTCGTTAAAGAGAAGACTTTTAACTAACTCCTTTTCTCACCACTTCTAAGCTCTGAAGGCTGGTCTCATGAACTCTGCCACTACCGATTTCGCTGCGCTTACCGTTCCACAACTCACCGAAGATCTTCGGTCATTGGGTTACATCGCCGATCGTGGTCTGACTACATCACTACTCATCGCCATGAAACTCGGTCGTCCGATCTTGCTCGAAGGTGAAGTCGGAGTCGGCAAGACCGAACTCGCCAAGACCATCGCCAAGTTATACGGACGTCAACTCATTCGCTTGCAGTGCTACGAGGGTATCGATACCAACCAGGCGCTCTACGAGTGGGATTACGCCCGCCAGATGTTGCAGATCCGCTCGATGAGCGATTCTGTTGTCAGCGATAAATCTGTTGATGATCTCTTTGGACCAAAGTTTCTGATCGAACGTCCACTCTTGCAGGCCATTCGCGCC